>JADGRR010000029.1 GCA_017880745.1 Burkholderiales bacterium | reverse complement strand
CCCCCATTTCGCAAGCGGGTGCTAAGCTTGGAGCCGTGAGCTTTTCATTTCCGCCATGACGAACGTCCAGCACCCGATGCATCGCATCGAGCTGCGCGTGCAGGAGGTCGCGCAGCTGTTCAATTCGATGGACCCGACGCCGTTCCATCACAAGGATCTCGATCGCGATGCCGAGGAGTTCATCGAAAGCTGGGCGCTGGAATTTCCGCAGGACAGCCGCTTCCACATCACGGTCCACCTCGGGAAGATGCCGCCGGAGGACCCCACCGCGCTGGTGGCCGAGGCGATCCACAATTATTTCGACTACAAGTCCGAACTGGCACGCCGCGGGGTGCGGTTGCTGCTGCTGGAGGGGCGTACGAGCCTGATGATAGGCATCGGCTTCCTCGCCCTGTGCCTGGCCGGCGCGGAGATGATGGCCACGTTCGCGTCCGGGACCTTCCTCATGGTTTTGCGCGAGAGCCTGACCATTGGCGGCTGGGTTGCGATGTGGCGGCCGATGCAGATTTTTCTGTACGAATGGTGGCCGCTCATGCGCAGGAGCCGGATCTACCGCAGCCTGAGCCGCGCGCAGGTGCACGTGTCGCAGGGAAAACCTTGATCAGAGGTCCATGGCCCCGTCCGTCGTCCACGCGCTTGCCGGCATGCCGCAAGCGTAGTGAACTACTGATCCATCCAGGTGACCATACCGTCCACTGCGGCGCGGCTGGTGCGAAAACGGTTCACGGGTTGCGCCGCATCCTCGTAACCGAACGACATCCCGCACACGACCAGCCGATCCGCCGGCAAGCTGAAATACGAGCGCAGGAATTTCGGATGCGCTCCGAGCGCGGCCTGCGCGATGCTGGCGATGCCGAGGCTGCGCGCGGCAAGCATGAAGTTGTTCACCCAGGCGCCGCAATCGAGCACGCCGTACACGCCCAGCGCCTCGTCGGTGGTGACGATCATGGCATGCGGCGCGCCGAATAATCGGTAGTTCTCCATCGTCTGCCGCGCGGAGGCCTCGCGGTCGCCGCGCGCGATGCCCACGCTCTCATACAACTGGAAGCCGCACTCGCGCCTGCGCTCGAGGTATACGCCGCGGTATTCCCGCGGAAAAGCAAAATCGGGCTCCGGCTTGCGCCCGGCGGCATGTTCGCAGATCGCGTTGCGGAAGCGTTCGGTGCCTGCGCCGCGGGTGATCACCGCCTGCCACGGCTGCGAGTTGCACCACGAGGGCGTGCGCCGCGCGATCTGCAGCATGCGCATGATGGTGGCCGTATCTACCTGACGTGGCAGGAATGCGCGGCAGCTGTAGCGTTCCTGCAGCAGGTGTTCGAATGCGCCGGCTGCGGCGGTGGATTGTTCTGCGCTCATGTGCCCCCTCTTGGCCTGCATTCTATTATTCGCCGGAACCGCCCGTTCCCATTGGCTTAGCGGGCATTGAGCCTTGCAATTCAGCAATGCTCGAGCCGCGCTTGGCCCCCCGGACAGGGCAAAACTGTGCACCACTGGTTGATTAAAGTCGAGCTGGCTTAAGCAAATTCAGCATCGGCGAACTAGCAGAGGGAATTTCCCGCCCGATCGCGATGTTCGCCGTCAAAGCGCGCCTCGCAAAACTGGGACGCTGCTGAAGAGCGCCCTGTCATGCCGGTCGCCACGCTCAACGCCGAGCGGCTCCCGAGGCGATCTGCGCGGGCACTGCCTGACTCGCACTCTGCAGTCGCGCGTGCTCCTCGACGTCATAGGAGGAGAAAACCTCGCGGGCGGGCCTGGTTTCCGGCAGCACATAGACGATGCCATTGGTTCCGGTAAAAGCCGGGCGCACCACGTTCTCGAAAAACTTCGCCGGAACATTGATGCAGCCATAGGAAATGCGGTTGTCGAGCGGCGTCGGCGTGGCCAGGCGCTGCGCCCGGCGCTCCTCGGGTTTGCCCTTAACAACCGGATGCATGGAGACGGCACCGTCGTAGTCCACCCAGAGAATTTCTACTCCATGCATATTGCGGCCCAGTGCGGCCACGAAGCGGCCCGCCGGCGTCGTGCGCTCCGCGGGGCGTATGCTCGACAACGGCCGGTCGCCGATGCCGGGGACGGCGTCATCGCCCTTCGCCAGGCCGAGCAGCGCCGGGGCTGAGCCGTGGAGCCGCCCGTCTGCATCGAAGACAAAGACTTTGGCGTCCGTCTTGTCGACAATCGCGAACGGCATGCTGCGATTGTCGCCCGAATCGACGACCCAGTCCGCCACATGCCGGGCATCGTGCGACGCGGGCTCGCGTTCGAAGTCCGCCCGTTTGGGTCGAGGTGCCACCACGGGTTGCGCTTCGATTATGATGGATGGGGCTACTGCGCCTTCCTGCTCAGACCATGAGGCGGCGGGGGTGGGCAACTTCGCGGCGTCGCCCGCTTTAGCTGCTTGATAGGGCGCAAAGCTGGCGGCCAGCAGGCAAAAGCAAAGTCCTTTTGCTGTGATCGCCACGACCGAGCGCATGCTCGATGTGCGCTGCTGTCGCCATGTCGCCCAACGACGCCGCCCGATCTTTTCTCTTGTTGTTGTCATATCAGGATGCGGTTCGGATTCAGCAGGAACACTTTGCCGTTCGCGGACAGACTGCCGAGGATGCTCGACGCAGCTGAGCCCAGTACCCGGTTGAGCGCCACCGCGCTGCTGTTGGACTGCACGAACTGGACCGCTCATTTCTGTTCGATGCTGAAGCTCTGCCAATTGATCGCCAACTTCTAACTCGACTTGCTGATCGTCGTCTTGCCGGCGCCGCCCGCTGACACTGCGCCGCCCCTGGGCAGGGCGTAGCCATTCCAACCGAATGCCAGCATTAGGGAAGCCGCCAGCCATTTCAGGGCGAAACGCACACCACCGCGCGAACGCGCTTGTGTCAGGCGAGGATTTGTTGCCGTTACTTTTGGCGTTTTCGGAGGCGGTAACACACGCGCCGGTCTTCTCGTTCCAGATTGATCGGTATATGTGGTTCATGATGTCTTTCCGTATTCCTCGAACGCTGTGCTCAGACGGATACTACATTAGATCAACAAACCGTCATACCGGTCGGTGATCGCTTTCTGTTTGTAGTCGATGCCGCTGAAGGCAATAAATTCATCCAGGCTACGAACCTGCCCCAGGCCATAAGCGCCGGGCAGACCGTCACCACACAGTAGCCGGTTCAGTCTCAGTTTCGCCCGCTGAGTCAGATACACACTGTTGAATGCGCGTTGGGCGTCAACTTCGCCGTACCAATGATGCGTTTCGTGCGGGATATTGGCTTCTTTATAAAGATGATACAGAGGTACCCATGTCGGATGGAAAATATCCCAGCCGCGGGTATAGGCACGGACTGCCAGGCTTTGTTCTTCGCCATGGAAATACAAATACGGGTCATAGGGAACTTCTTCGACAAACTTACCCGCGCAAAATATGAACCCGGCGGACACATGACAGCCTGGTACAGCTTTATCGGTGAACATATGTTTGCCGATAAACCGCAGCACCACATCATCCTGTGTCAGCTGGGACTCAGGAAGAGGGCGCAGGACCAAAGCGGTCTTGCCTTCGGACGGCGTGTATTTCGGGATGCCGTCGACCATGTCGAACCGGTATGGATATGTGCTGATAATCGGCTTGGCGGAGCGTGACAGCAGTTGAGTGTGTTGCGCGCGCAAATTGCTGTCCCAATTTTCTTCGAAATACGTATGCGAATCGATTTGAAGAAGATATTCCTCGTCGTCATATAACGAGAAAGCCACATTGCGCGCCCAACTAACTCCTAAGGTGTCTTGCGCGTGAATGTGCAGGTAGCGTACCTGTGCGGAAAACGGCAAGGCACGTATGGCTTCCCGCTGATCCTGGATATGCTGATCAACTACGGCAAAGTGCAGTAACTCAGGCTGCTGCGCTTTACTTATTGCTGTTTGCAAAGTGAAAAAAAGCATTGGGTCAAGGTAAGCCGCAACACTGATGAAAAATTTCCGGTTCAAAGGTTTAATCCTCAAGTATTTTCCGTGCTAAAGGAATTTAGTCCAATCAGATGTTCTCGGCCAGTTGCAGGTAAGTGACAACACTGACATCGGCACGTCGCTGCTTGATTTCTCGCAGATACAATGGTATTGGCCTCGCTCAGCCCAGGTCAATACCTCGGAACCGATCCATGCACCTATGAGTCTTTGACTTCAATGCGCGCGAACACACGTGCTTTCAAGCATCCAGCTAAAACGTGTGCGTTGGAAGTGTCAAAGTCGGGTTCGGCTGCACTCAGGAATCGCTCACCTGCTGCCGCAACAGGCGCAGCCCGATTCTTTTTTGCTCGTTGCCATGTGCTTGTCCGGGCCGCAGCAAAGCGAGCCTGCCGATCACGGGGCGTTCTTACCGGTCTCCGAACTTCCGGAGCCGATCAGCCCCGCATTGGCAGGCTCGCTGGTCCAGCAACAGCCGCAAGCGGCCCCGGCCCGCAGGTTTTGTCAAGTAGGGGGCAGGGCCTGCTCTTCTTAGTTGCGGTCTCTTCTGGGCGGAAGCACGGGCGGCACGTAGACCGGCGGCGGCGTCTCAGGTGGCACTACGACCGGCGTCTCGGGCGGCAATACCACCGGTGGCGGTGGGACCGGCGGCGCCTCAGCCAACACGACGGGCGGCATGTTGATGCCCGTGCCAACCACGCTGAGACCCAGTCCGGGTTGGGACTCGACCGGTGCCACCACGAGCACCGCTACCTCGACCGGAAGCACTTCCTCTGCCGCTGCCGGTGGCGCTGCCGGTGGCGCTGTCGGTGCCGCTGTCGGTGCCGCTGTCGGTGCTGCTGTCGGTGCCGCCGTCGGTGCTGCTGTCGGTGCCGCCGTCGGTGCGATGGTCGGTGCGATGGTCGGTGCCGCTGTCGGCGCCGCTGTCGGCGCTGCTGTCGGTGCCGCTGTCGGTGCTAGGGTCGGAGCGATGGTCGGAGCGAGGGTCGGTGCGATGGTCGGTGGTGCCGCAACGATATTTCCGCTTGTTCTTTGAACGACTGGCGCGCAGCAGGAAATCGGAAGGGCAAAGTTAGCGACATTCGCACCCGCTAGGGTAAAGCCGGTAAACGTGACTGGCGTCGTCCCTAGGGTGGCCGTGGAATCGAAATTGCCAGTACCAGCACCACTCAGCGCTACGCCGGCAGGGAGAACGCTGGCGGCGTCAGCCTTCAAGGCTCCTGTGAACGCTGCCGTGGTGGAGCCGCCTAGGGTCTGGTCCACTACTGCGGGGAACACCAACCTCTGTACAGTCAGCGGGTTGAAGGTGGTAAATTTAAGCGAATAATCGATCACCGCCGCTGCGTAGGTAAGCGGATTGTAAATAACCCTCACCGGAACCTCTTCCCCCACCACGGCGCTTTGGACGACCGTAACGGTACCGCCGGGCGGCGCAATCTTCACCGCGCCGCCGCCGCCAGCAACCCCTGGCCCAGTCGCGGCAATCCCGGCCGAGAACGTCAGGCCCTGCTTCACGCCCAGGCTCGCGAGCGATCGATCGGCGATAACGGTGCCGCGGGTCGATGACATGGCTGCAGTTACGTTGATGTCCCCTCCGGCGCACATCGCAATATTGCCGTCGGTCGATGTAATTGCCGCTAACTGGTTCACGTTGCGACCGGCACTCAGCAGCATGCTGCCACGTACCATCGTAATGGCCGCATTCACGTTGATGTCTCTCCCGCAGCAAACCACCAGGTTTCCTTGGGTGGGGCTGATTGCCGAGTTGATGTTGACATCGCCACCCGCGTTTAATGTCAGCGTTGTGTTGGGCGCAGCCCCGACCCGGGTCCAGAAGAGTGCCGCGTTTACGTTGATGTCGCCCAGCCCGCTAAAGGGTGGAACGATTGAGGGTACCCCGGCTGCGCCGTTGTTTTTCGTGGTGATGGTGACGTCGGTGCCACCAACGCCGCCAAGAAGTCCCAGCAGCAAACCGGCATTAATATTGGACGTGCTGAAGCCGCCGACCGGCTCGAAAACACCGGCGGTCAACGTTTCGTTCGACGCTGCCGCTGCCGAGATCGTCACGTCAGCCGGGTCAAGCAGCCACATGCCGTTTTGGCCATTCGGCGCGCCGGCGTTGATCCGGATCCCATCGACGTCCAGCCAGTGGCCGGAGGTTTCGATCAATCCGCCGTCGCCGGCCTGCGCGCCGCCGCGCGCCGTAATGGTGCCGTAGGCGCGCGTTGAGTCGATTGACCACAGCACGGCCGTGCCGCCGTTGCCTTTAGTGATGGCGTCGGCGCTGATAGTGGAGTCCGCACTCATGTAAGTCGCGGAGGCGTTCTGCACCGACGGGTTGTTGCCCTGGTAGCCGCCGCCGACCAGAACGGTCCCGCCGCCTGCGTCGCCGGAAGCATCGATGTGCCCGCCGAACAGGCCGACGTGATGGCCGGTAGCCGTGACGCTACCGCCGGTTTGCCCTGCGCCCCTGCCCGAAGCGTCCAGCGTGCCGCCCACGTTGACCGTGCCACTTTGCGCGTCGGCCAGCAGCCTGATGGTGCCGTTGTGGTTCTCGACGGTCTGCGCCTGGATCACGCCAGTGTTGTTGACCACGGTCTGCAGCAGGTTCCCTGCCGCCTGCGCGGAGAGCAGCACTTGTCCGCCGCCGGCCTGGATCAGGCCGCTGTTTTGCACCAGCGCGTTCACCGCGCCTTGGTCCACGGCGACATTCAACAGGCCGTCGCCCGCCACGTCGAGCGTCAAGGCGTTGCCGGCCGCAAGTGCCACGGTGCCGAGTTTTGCCGAGATCACGCCTTCGTTGCTGACGCTGGCGCCAAGCAGGGCCACATAGCCGCCGTCGGCATTGATCGTGCCCTGGTTCACCACCGTGCCCTTGCTCGTCCCGGAAAACTTGTAATTGCCCGCCATGAAGTCACTGTCCGTCATGTTGCGGGTGGAGGCGACCAGGCCGCCGACGTTGACCGACGCGCCTTTGCCGAACAGGATGCCGTTCGGATTGATCAGGAACACGTTACCGTTAGCCGACAGGCTGCCGAAGATATTTGAAGGATCGGAACCCAGCACCCGGTTGAGCGCCACCGAACTCGCGTTGGGCTGCACGAACCGGACCGCTTCTCCGGCTCCGATGCTGAAGCCTTGCCAGTTGATCGCGACGTTCTGGCTCGTCTGGTTGATGGTCATCTTGCCCGCGCCGCCGGTGATGCTCGCGGCCCCGGCCGACACCGCGCCGCCCGTGGGGTTGGCGTAGACGTTCGATCCGAACGCCAGCATCAGCGCAACCGCCAGCGCTTTGAGGGCGAAGCCCGCGCCGTCCACCACGGCGCTGTCGCCGGAGGAGGATTTCCTGCCGCCGCTTTTGGCGTTTTCCGAGACCGCCACAAAGTTGCCGGTGGCCTCGTTCCAGATCGTTCGGTAGATGCGGTTCATGATGTGTTTCCTTTATGCGCTGCGGCTTGAGTTCGGCCCATGTGTGACTGCAGGATGCTCTGCACTCAAAAGTATTTGACCAGCTGGATCCAGAAGCGGCTTGGCCCATCCGGGGCCGAGATCGGCTTCTCGCTGCCCAGCCTGTGGGCCCAGTAAGTCCTCACCGAAAAATTGTTGTAGTCCTCCCAGGTGAGCCCGACGCCGGCTGCACTCAGGCTTCTGTTGTTGTCTTGTCCTGCCAGCCAGGGATTGTGGTCCAAATTCACGTGACCGTAGTCGGCGAAGCCGATCAGATGCATCTGTCCCGGCATGCTCGGGGAGAACTTCGGCAGCAGCATCCTGCCTTCCAGAGTCGCTATATAGCCTTCGTCGGCATAGGCTTCGCCTTCCGGATAGGCGCGCACTCCGTACATGCCGCCCAACTCCATCTTTTCCGAGATGTCCAGGTTTTTCGAGGCGACCTGCCCTCGGAGCGAGCCGTAAAGCGAGAACGGCCCGGCCAGGTTCTGCAGCCGCGTGACGTGGTACCCCAGCTTGTTGTAACTGCCGTTGGTTCGCGGCCCGGTTGCGCCGGGGATACCAAGATCGAAATCGAAAGCGCGCGCACCAGGCGTGCGGATGTCGAGGTCACCGGCAGTCCAGGTGAGCAAATAAGTGCTGAATCCGCCGCCGCCGAAACGGTCACGCTGGTCGCCGCTGAGGCCCAGTACCCACGCATGAACCTTTTTGTCGGTGACCGACGGTGGAGACGTCGCGTCCACTTTGTCCTGGTAGGTCCTGTCATCGTAGTCGATCAGGGCGTACAGGTTGGCGTTGCGCGAGCGGATCAGGGCATAGCTGCCATAGAGGCTCGCGATATCCGCCGTTCCGTGGGCCTGCAGGGCCGAAAATTTTCTGTCCTTGTAGTCCTGCAACCGGTAGTCCAAGTGCGAGTAGGCGACGCCCGCCGTCGCGCGGCCGAACGGCACCTGGTAGGAGGCGCGGCCGTAGGTCAGGCCGGAGCCGGAAGTCAGCACGCGCAGGCTGGCTACGTCGCCGTGACCGGTCAGGTTGTTGATGTACACGGTCGCCCCGACGCGGTATTCGCCGGTGTACGGGTTGCCTGCGTTGTCTGCTTCGACACTGCCGCTTACCTTTTGACCCTGAGTCACGTCGACGATCAGGTCGGCTGTGCCCACCGCCGCGCCGGGAACCAGGGTCGATTTCACGATTACCCCGGGAGTGTCCGACAGCAGTAGCAGGCGCTCCTCGAGCGGCGCGATGGCGATGATGTCGCCGCTGTTCAGGCCGCGAAGCACGTTGTTGACATGTGCGTCCGACAGGTTCGTCTGGTTGCGCAGGGTGATATTGCCATATCGCCCCTCGAGCACGGCGATCGTCACGGCCCGGTGCGCGATGTCCTGCGGCGGCAGGTAGGCTTGCGCCACGAAATAGCCGTTCTTGTGGTAAAAGTTGGCGATCTTCAGCGCCATCGCCCCCAACTGGGTCAGGCTCGATTCGCTTCCCGCCTTGAATCCGGTGACCGCGAGCAGTTCGGCCTCGGAATATACGGTTTGGCCGGTCACCTGCAGCTTGTCGACGATGATCTTCACATCGCCGCCTGCCGGCACGGCCGGCGCGCTGCCCTTGTCGAAGCGGATTTCGGGCGGTATTCTTTGCTGCACGGGAGGCGGCGGAATCTGCTGCATCTGTCCGCCCGCGCTGGGAGGCAGTTGGGCAAAGGCGCTTTGGCTCAACGCTAATAAGGCAACGATGAATAGCTTTATTCTCGACATAGTTCGTTCTTTCGTTGTTTATTGGGGAGAATGGGCTGTTAGTGTCCGACCAAAGATCATGGTGGCGCCTGCACTAATCATAGTAATTGTGTCTGCCTTTTTCAAGGCGTTCTGGACGCTGGAATACATAAGACCGAAAACCATCGACTCGTATCATTCCGAAACGACGATCCTGGATTCAATGGTACGCTACCTAGCCGAATTTTGACAGGCTCCGACGCAACGAAATTGCAGACGCGACCCACGTGCCCACTCCGAAAACGAGCCCGATCAGGCTACGTCCCATGACGCCTCGAGTTCTTGCACCATAACCCTCTTAAGTGATGCGCCGGACGGATCTCGCCGCCGAGGTAGCGCTGGCGCGTCGACCGCCCGTTCGATGGGCGGCTAAGGTTGGCTGCGGCGCTTGGTCGACAGCGCGAATCGGTGTTGCTGCCTGCTGCCGCTAAAATCTAAAATTTGCTGGCATCCGCAGGCGGGACGAGGTCAAAACGCCAGGCCTGCTCCGCGTCGACGACCCAGCCGCCGGTGGGCGGCGCGAAGTGCGTTCCGAGGACCAGCACCGGCTGGTTCGAACAGCGCGACAGAAAATCGCGCCGCGTGCGGCGCGCCGCAGCCGCATCCACGTCGAAGTTGTTGGCGAGATCCGGTTCGGCGCATTGCAGCGGATGGTGCATCAGGTCGCCGGTGATGATGGCCTCTTCGCCGCGTGAGGAGATGCGCACGCTGACATGGCCCGGAGTGTGCCCTGGCGTCGGTTCCAGCCGCACCTCGGGGGTCAGCGCGTGATTCATGTCGACGAGCTCGGCCAGGCCGGCATCGATGATGGGTCTGACCGAATCGCCCATGACGTCGCCGGCGCGGTGTTCGGCTTGCGCAGAGGACCAGTGCTCCCATTCCTTGCGCCCGAAAAGATAGCGCGCATTGGGAAAGGTCGGCACCCATTTGCCTTCCACCAGGCGCGTGTTCCAGCCGACGTGATCGACGTGCAGGTGGGTGCACATGACGGTGTCGATCGACTCTGCGGGAAAGCCGGCCGCGGCCAAATCATCGAGAAAAGGCCCTTGCAACATGTTCCAGGCCTGGATGCTGCGCGCCTTGTCGTTGCCGACGCAGGTATCGACAATGATGCGGCGTTTGCCCGACTCGATGACGAAGCTGTGGATCGATCCGAACAGGCGTCCGTCCTCGTGCGCGAAATGCGGCCTGAGCCAGGCGTGGCGCCGCACCAGTTCCGGCGTCGCCTCGGGAAACATGAACGTGCTCGGAAACGGCGCGCCGCCCAGTTCCGCGACGCGCGTGATGTTCACGCCGCCGATCTGCCAGGTCAGGAACTTGCCCTTGCCCATCTTCAACCTCCGCTCAATACCGCCGCGCCGCACTTACGATGGCGGTCGAACGCGAGGCGATCATCGCATCCAGAGGTGGCGACCCGTCCGGGAAGCGCCGCTAATGTGTGACAGAAGCGGCCCGCCCCCGGACATTGCCCTATCGGTACGCGCCCAGACCGACGCGTTCCAGCGTGCCCGGCGTAGGTTTCCCGGTGGCCTTATCCCAGCCCATGATCCCATAGTATTCTTGCACCATACCTTTGAGATGAGGTTCGATCGTCTTCCCGGCCGCGGAACCTTCGACGGGAGCCTCCAGCAATCTTCTCGAAATATCGAATTCGTCGCTAGGCTGGAAACCGCGCTTCACGGCGATGAGGCGCTGCAGATTGACCATTCTCTCGCCGACCTTCAGAGCCTCTTTTCGGTCGAAATCGGCCCACCCCGTTACGAGAGCGATAGCTTTGCTCGAACGGTCAAGCACTCCCTTGACACCCCAGCACGCAAACCAGCACACGCCAAGCGTGTCCTCCCAAAGTTTCTTGATCTGTGTTTTGGCGACAGCCTCTGCTTTGCCGGCGACTTCAAACGGGTTCGCGAATTCGTTGTATCCGATGTCTGGCTCGGTTGTCCACGTATCGACGCCAGGCCCCTGCCAACACACTCCCGCGCCGGCGACGATTTGACCAAGCAGGACACTCCACGTCGTCCGCCAGTCGTGCATGTTAATGCCACCGCCACGTATATGAACGACACAGGCTTCGGCGGGTGGTCCCAGTAATTGGGCTGCGGTCTTCAATCCCTTCGCAAGTACTTTTCCGCCAAACCCCGTTCCCGCACACATCTGATCGAGCAGTGCCATGGCCGAGTCGAAATTGCCCCAGGTAAGATCAAGCCCCCCGGTGTCGGCTTTGGAAATGATCCCGCGATTGTATAGCTCGTAGGCCATGCCCAGAAGCGCGCCCGCTACAGAAGAGTCGATCCCCAGCGCATCCATGTGGTCGGTCAGGATGACCGCATGTGCGGGATCCTCGATCCCAATCATGCCCGCAGCTCCCTCCATGTTTTCACCGCCGCCGCAAAGACTGGCTGTGAAGCCGGCGTATTCTCCGGAGTTGATCGTGCAGTCGTACGCGCATGCGATCTCGCAGTTATAGGACTCCTTGGGTGTTACGGTCCAACCTTTAACCGCTTCGACGAACTTGTTGGCAGATTTTTCTCCCCAAAGCGGGTTGGTCAAATTCTTACCCGCCAGCATATGGTGATCGCCGACGAAACTGTAGATGCGGGTAATGCCGCCTTTGCTTAACAGGGCTGCGACCGAGGGTGACCCTTCGCCCGGTCCGCGCTCTGCCATGATGGAATCCTGCCAAGCCTTTGTGACCTCTGCGAACGTAGCGGGATCGTGGACGCGCACCTTGCCGGTACCGCGCACTGCAACGGCCTTCAGCTTCTTTGACCCCATCACGGCACCGACGCTTCCTTTAGAAGCACCATGATTGCGGTCGTTCTTAATTGACGCGCCCGGCAGCATCGCCTCGCCTGCCTGCCCAATGCACGCAACGCTGATTTTCTCGTCGTCCCCGAGCTCCCGTTTGATCAGGCGCTCGGTCTCCCGTGTGTCCTTTCCCCAAATACTGCCGGCGGGGCGTATTTCCACCTTGTCGTCATCGATCCATACATAGACGGGCCGTTTTGCGCGTCCAGTCACCACCACGGCATCGTAACCTGCATGCTTCAGGTAAGCCGCCCAGTACCCGTGGGAATGGGCGGTCGCTACGGCATAAGGCGTGTTCGCATTGAGGCTGACAATGGCGAGGTTCGAAGAGCTCGGCGCCGATGTGCCAGTTAGCGGGCCGGTCATAAACATAAGCGGAGCCTCTGGATCGGTCGCCGCCACCCCACTGTCCACCTCGTTCAGCAGTAGGTGCATGCCGAGTCCAATCCCCCCGACATATTGCCGCAGAATTTTCTCGTCGGGTAGCGGCGTGGTGGTACAGCTCTCCTTTGACAGATCTATTCGCAGTATCTTGCCGGCGTAGCCGAACGCCATTCCAGTTGATCCCATAGTAGTGTCTCCTGTAGTCATTAACGTTCCCGCTTCTGGGCTGCCAATGGATGGAGCGATTGTGGTCACTGCTGCCGGAGCCATGACGCCCCGTTTCGGACGCTGGGCGCAATCGCGCTGGCTGTCAATAGACCACGGGTCGCTAAACCGGAGCTAATAGGCAGCCTATTGATCTGCGTCAAACGCAATTACCGGCTTGGGCAGATAGGCGGAGTTTGGGATTGCTGCCTTTGCGTCGCGCTGGCGATGGTCGGCTCTTGGCCCGATTGTACGCATAAGGCGTTACGCCTGAAAGCAGCCGCACGAAAGCCCCTCGAGGAGCCATGCGTGCGGCCGGCGTTCCAATTGCTAAATCTCGGTCTGCTCTGAGATCGCCAGCGCGTCATCTACCTCGATCCCAAGGTATCGAACGGTGCTTTCTAACTCGGTATGGCCGAGCAAGATCTGAACGGTCCTTAGGTTCTTCGTTCGCTTGCATATCAGTGTTGCTTTGGTCCGCCGCATGGTGTGCGTGCCATAGACAGTCGAATCGAGTCCGATCGCGGCAACCCTCTGATGCACGATCCGGGCGTACTGTCGCGTTGAGACATGGGATGACTTGGTAAGGCGGCTGGGAAACAGGCATTGCTCCGGCTTCAATTTCGCCTTCTCGATCCACGCTGCGACAGCGGCCCTTGTGGGTTCCGTCAATTCAAACTGTACCGGCCGTTACGTCTTTCGCTGCACGATCATCGCCCGCGCCACGACTTGATTGCCGTGCGCCACGTCGCGAACTCGGAGATTTACGAGATCGCAACCGCGTAGTTTGCTATCTATCGCGAGGTTGAACATAGCCTAGTCTCGGACATGATTAGCGTTCTGAAGCTGAATTCGAATTGCCCAGATGTCCTTCGGCTTGAGGGCCGGTTTCTGCCCGATCAGCTTGCCTTTGTTCCAGGCTTCCCGAGTGTGAGTGGATTCCATTTCAGACTCCTTTGTGGTTGATCGAAGTCTGATTGTTCTCCCGCAGGGCGAAGGGCTGCTTTCGGTCCGGATGCTGGATGCGTACAATCGGCCAACAGCCGAAGTCCGCTGTTACGTTTCAAATCGACGATTGATCGACTGTCTTGTCAGTCACTCAATGGAAAACAAGAACCCCGCCGAAGCGGGGTCTTTTGCAGGGCGTTGCTGACCTTTCAATCCAATCGCCTGCCAAAGCCACGTCGAACCTCGACGAGGGCGAGAA
>JADGRR010000359.1 GCA_017880745.1 Burkholderiales bacterium | reverse complement strand
CGGGACCTTTGATTTGCCCGCTGCGTCGGCCAGGCGGTCCAGGCCGCCGAGGACGTGCACGATGCCCTTGCCGAAGTCGAGTGCGCGCCCAAGCGCCTGGCGCAGCTCCGCTTCGTTGGTCGGCGCGACGCGCAGGTCGGCCAGCGGCAGCTCGATGGTGTGTTCGTGAAAGCGGTCGAGGCGCGGCCATTTCGCAGTCGGCAGGAATTCGCCGTCGACGCGCAGGAAGTCGTAGCCCTTGCCCTTCGCCCATTTGGCGAGATCGGTATAGAAGCCCTTGCGGCTGGTCACCAGCGGCGCAAGCAGGCCGATGCGCTGCCCCCTGTAATCGCGCATCAGGCGCGCGGCGATGGCATCGAAGCTCTGCGGCTCGATCGCCACATTGCAGTCGGGGCAATATTGCGTGCCGAGCTTGACGTACATAAGGCGCAGGAAGTGGTAGATCTCGGTGAGGGTCGCCACCGTGCTCTTCCTGCCGCCGCGGCTGGTGCGCTGCTCGATCGCCACTGTGGGCGGAATGCCGAAGATCGCGTCCACGTCCGGGCGCGAGGACGGTTGCACGAACTGGCGCGCATACGCGTTGAGCGATTCCAGGTATCTGCGTTGGCCCTCGGCGAACAGGATGTCGAAGGCGAGCGTGGACTTTCCCGAGCCCGAAACGCCGGTGACCACGGTGAACTGATTGCGCGGGATTTCGACGTCCACGTTCTGCAGATTGTGCTCGCGCGCGTTGTGAATGCGGATACAGTTGTCCGAAGCGGCGCTGCGCTTGCGCAGCAGCGGTCGCTGCAGTGGCAGTGCTTCGGAAACGCCCAGCTGGCGCGGCTTTCCGGCCGATTGGCCGAGAGCGGCGTCGTATTCCCGCAGCGCGCGTCCGGTATGCGAGGCGCCGTGCGCCCGGACTTCCGCCGGCGTGCCGGTGCAGACGACCTCGCCGCCCGCATCGCCGCCTTCCGGACCGAGATCGATGATCCAGTCCGAGGCGCGGATCATGTCGAGATTGTGTTCGATGACCACCACGGAATGCCCGGTGACGATGAGTTTGCGCAACGCGCGCAGCAGCTTTGCGATGTCATCGAAGTGCAGGCCCGTGGTGGGCTCGTCGAACAGGAACAGTTTGCCCTTGCGCGCGAGGCCGCCCGCGGCGGGCGAACTCCGGGTGGTGGCGGCGCTCGCGCCTTTGGTCGCTTCGACCAGATGCCCGGCGAGCTTCAGCCGCTGCGCTTCGCCGCCCGAAAGCGTGGGCACCGGTTGGCCGAGCTTGAGGTATTCCAGGCCGACGTCGGCCAGCGGTGCAAGCACGGCCTGCACCTGAGCATGGGCGGAAAAGAAGGCGAGCGCTTCGGCTACCGTCAGTTCGAGCACGTCGGCGACCGACAGCGCCTGCTTGCCGTGCTTGCCCGCGAGCGTCACCTCCAGCACCTCGGCGCGGAAACGCCGTCCGTTGCAGTCCGGGCAGCGCAGGTAAACGTCGGAGAGGAACTGCATTTCGACGTGTTCGAAGCCGCTGCCGCTGCAGGTCGGGCAGCGGCCGTTGCCGGCGTTGAAGCTGAAGGTGCCGGCGGTGTAGCCGCGCTCCTTCGCCGCCGGCTCCGCCGCGAACAGGCCGCGGATCGCATCGAAGGCGCCGACGTAGCTCGCGGGGTTGGAGCGCGTCGTCCGGCCTATGGGCGACTGGTCCACCATCACCACGTCGTCGATCAGATCAAAGCCTTCGAGCGCGCGGTGCGCGCCCGGCGTCTCTGTGGGTCGTCCTTTGGCCTTCCGTAACGCTGCATGCAGCACGTCCTGCACCAGCGTCGACTTGCCGCTGCCCGATACGCCGGTGATGCAGACGAGGCGCGCGAGCGGAATCGCGACATCGATGTTCTTCAGGTTGTGCTCGGTAGCGCCGAGCAGTCGCAGTCGCGGTCCCTTCGCCTCGGGCGGCCTGGGCGCCACGCCGGCGTCGGCGCGCTTCCTGCCTGACAGGTATTCGGCGGTGAGCGAGCGGCTCGCCATCAATTCCGCCGGCGCGCCGAAAGACACCACCTCGCCGCCGCGCTCCCCCGGGCCCGGGCCCATGTCGAGGATGCGGTCGGCAGCGAACATGATCTGCGGATCGTGTTCCACCACGACCAGCGAATTGCCGGCGTCGCGCAGCCGGTGCATCACCTCGATCACCCGGCCCATGTCGCGCGGATGCAGGCCGATGGAGGGTTCGTCGAGCACGAACAGGGTATTCACCAGCGAAGTGCCGAGCGCGGTAGTGAGGTTGATGCGCTGCACTTCGCCGCCGGAGAGCGTGCGCGACTGGCGGTCGAGCGTCAGATAGGCGAGGCCCACCTGGCACAGGTAGGAAAGGCGTGCGCGGATCTCGGTGAGCAACAGATCGGTGGCCTCGTCGAGCGGTGCGGGCAGGTGCAGGCTGTGGAAGAAGGTGCGGCAGCGTTCGATCGGCAACAGCATCAGGTCATGCATGGTGAGCCCGGGCAGCGCGGCGAGCTTGTCCTCGGCCCATTTGACGCCTGGGGGCTTGAACCTCCTATATGCGCCGAAGACTTTGTCGGCATCCTGCTTCGCGCCCAGGCGCCACAACAGCGCACCATGCTTGAGCCGCGCGCCCTCGCAGGCGGGGCAGGGCGTGTAGGCGCGATACTTCGACAGCAGCACGCGGATGTGCATCTTGTAGGCTTTGGTCTCGAGCCAGTCGAAGAACCTGCGCACGCCGTACCAGGTGCCGGGCCAGGACTTGCGCCAGCCTTGCCACTCCGGCTCGCCCTCGAGCACCCATTTGCGCTGCGCCGCGCTGAGCCGTCGAAACGGCGTGTCGAGCGGAACGCCGCGCTTGTTGGCGTACTTGATGAGATCGTCCTGGCATTCGCGGAAGCTCGCCGTCTGCCACGGGCGCACCGCGCCCTCGCGCAGCGTCTTCCCTTCGTCCGGGACGATCAGGCCGAAATCGATGCCGATGACGCGGCCGAAGCCGCGGCAGGTGTCGCAGGCGCCGATGGGCGAGTTGAAGGAGAACAAAGACGGTGTCGGGTCGGCGTAATGGATATCGCACTCGGCGCAGTGCAGGTCGGAGGAGTAGCGCCAAATCGGGGACAGGCCACCTTTTTCCGCTTCTGAAAAAGGTGGCCTGTCCCCGATTTCCACATACACGTTCACCTTCCCCTGTCCGATTTTCAGCGCCGCCTCCAGCGCTTCGATCAGGCGCGTCTTTCCGGCGGAGGATGCGCGCAGCCGGTCCTGCACCACCTCCAGCAGGCCGTCGCTGCGCGCGTGGATGCGGGCATAGCCCTGGCCTTGCAGCATTTGCTCGACCTCGGCCTCGGAGAAGTTCTTCGGCACCGCCACCGGGAAGGTGATGACCAGGCGCGGGTCGCCCGCGGCTTCGGCGCGCGCTTTGATCGCGGCGTAGATCGATTCCGGCGTGTCGCGCGCCACTTTCGCCCCGCAGCCACGGCAATAGAGTTCGGCCGCGCGCGCGAACAGCAGCTTCACGTGGTCGTTGAGCTCGGTCATGGTGCCGACCGTCGAGCGCGAGGTGCGCACCGGATTGGTCTGGTCGATGGCAATGGCGGGCGGGATGCCCTCGATGCGGTCCACCTGCGGCTTGTCCATGCGGTCGAGGAACTGGCGCGCATAGGGCGAGAAGGTCTCGACGTAGCGCCGCTGGCCCTCGGCGTAGAGCGTGTCGAACACGAGCGAACTCTTGCCCGAGCCCGACACGCCGGTGACCACGACTAGCTGATTCAGCGGGATTTCGAGGGTGAGGTTCTTGAGATTGTTCTGGCGCGCGCCCTGGATCAGGATGGCGCCGTCGTCGCTTGCTTCTGCCATTGACGCATTCTAATTGAATCTGCGAGCGTAGTGCGATCGGGAGATAGCCCGCAGCGAAATGCACCAACGCATTGAGGCCGAAGTAACGCCATTGGCGATAGCCGCGTGATCCGGATCCGGAAGGAAACGCGCATCGAACTGAAGCTCGTTCGCCAGACGAAGAATTGCCGGACAGATATCGATAAAGCAGAGCACTTGTCGAACGCACCTGCCACGGGGAGGCGTTTCGCCCACGGCGCGATTCG
>JADGRR010000028.1 GCA_017880745.1 Burkholderiales bacterium | reverse complement strand
TCGTCGAACAGGCCGGCGCGGGCAGCGCCGGCCACGAGGCAAAGGCCCAACAGCAGGGCGGCGCGCAGCTTCATCGATCAGTACTCGCCGCCGTAGAGCATGTCGCTGCGCCGATTCTGGCTGTAGCAAACCTCGGTACTTTCCGTGCAGCGCGGCTTTTCCTCGCCCAGGCTAACCGACTCGACCTGGCTTTCCTGCGCGCCCATCAGCAGCAGCATTTTCTTCACGCCGTCGGCGCGCTTCTGCCCCAGGGCGATGTTGTACTCACGGCTGCCGCGCTCGTCGCAGTTGCCCTGGATCAGCATCTTCGCATTGCGGTTCTGCGCAAGATAGCGGGCGTGCGCCTGCAGCAGCGGCTTGTACTCTTCCTTGACGTCGTACTTGTCGTAATCGTAGTAAAGGCTGCGTTTGGACAAGATGTTGTTCGGGTCCTTGAGCGCACTGGGCAGCTGATCCGCTTTAGGCGCAACCGGCGTGACCGTGGACACGCCCGGCTGGGTCGGCACTTCCGTCGTCGGCGTGCGGTCCTCGACCGCGGCCTTGGACTCTACCTTGGGCGTGCTGGCGCAGCCCGCCAACAGGGCCACCATTGCAGCAACAGCAAGTAGCTTCTTCATTCCCATCTCCTTCTTCTGTTTATCTAATTATTGAAAAACGGGCCCCAGGCAGGCTCGCGCACGTCCGCCGCCTGCACTGACAAACGCTGCTTCACCCTGCCGTCGCTCGAAACCGCAGCCAGCGAGCCGCGATTTCCTATCTGGGTAGCATACAGAATCATCTTGCCGTTAGGCGCGAAAGCGGGTGATTCGTCGCGCTGCCCGTCAGTGAGCACCTGCCCCTGCTTGCTCGCCAGGTCGAACGATTTCAGCTGAAAACGCCCGCCGTCGCGCGCAATGTAGATCAGGGTCTTGCCGTCACTCGAAACCCGCGGCGAAACGTTGTAGCTGCCGTCGAAGGTCACGCGAGCGGGGTCGCCCCCGCTCGCGCTCATGCGATAAATTTGCGGACTCCCGCCGCGGTCCGAGGTAAAGTATATCGATTGACCGTCGGGCGCGAAAAAAGGTTCAGTGTCGATCGAGCCGGAGTTGGTGATGCGCCGCGGGTTGCTGCCGTCGGCGCCGATGAGATAGATCTGCGAGCCGCCGTCCTTCGATAACACCACCGCCAGTTGCTTGCCGTCTGTGGACCACGCGGGCGCGCTATTGGAACCCTTGAAATTCGCCACCACCTGGCGCTGCCCCGAGACGAGCGAATGCACGTACACCACAGGTTTTTTGTTTTCGAAGGAGACGTATGCAAGGCGCGTGCCATCGGGGGACCAGGCCGGAGACATGATGGGCTCGCGCGACGCGAGTGCGGTCTGGGCGCCGACTCCGTCGGCGTCGGCGATCTGCAGCTCGTAGCGGCTCCCCTGCTTCACCACATAGGCGATGCGTGTGGAAAACACGCCGCGGTCGCCGGTCAGCTTTTCGTAGACGACGTCTGCGATGCGGTGCGCGGTCGCGCGCGCCTGCTGTGCGCTCAGGGTAAAGGCGACGCCGCCAATCTGGGTTTGTTTGGGCACGTCGAGCAGGCGGAAACGCGCCTCGAACCGGCCGTCGGCCAGGCGCACGACGCTGCCGATAACCAGGGCGTCGGCGTTGCGATTCTTCCAGTCGCCGAAATTGACCTGGGCCACATCGGCCGGCAGCGGCTCGACGTTGCCGGAGAACAGCATGCGGAAACGGCCGCTGCGTTGCAGGTCGGCTTCGACGATATCGCTGATGCTTTGCGGCAGGGCCGCTTCGCCGGCGAAGCGCAGCACGCCGATGGGGATCTGGTTGGCGCCGCCGCCGGTGATTTCAATGGACAGCTGCGCCTGGGCCCCGGTGCAAGCCAGTGTAAGCAGCAAGAAAATTGAACGCAAAACAAATCCCATGTGGCGTCCTGAAAAAATGGTCAACGGATTATACCCATAGTGTCGGCGGGCCGGACTCAGTCCTGCGGCCTGAATTTGATTTCCAGGCCGCGCTGGAACTGCTCCGGCCTGTCCGGCCTGGGCAGGGGCGAGGATTTGAGTATGGCCCGTTCCACCGCATCGTCATAGGCCTTGTGGCCGCTCGATTTGCGCAACTTGGCCGACATGACTTCGCCGGTGGGCAATTGCACCACGTCGAAAATAGCCTCGGGGTTGCCTGCAATGTCCGGCGGCAGCACGATATTGCTCTTGATCTTGCCCTTGAGTCTGCTGATGTATGCGGCATCTGCTCTTGCGGCGGACATTGCCGCGTCGCGTTTCATCTGATCGAGAATCCTGTCCTTCTCCAGTTGCTGGTTGAGCGTTGCCGTCTCGCGCTCGAGCTGTGCGCGGATATCCTTGCTGCGGTCGAGATTGAGCTTGGACGGCTCCTTCTTGGGTAGTTCCTTCTTCGGCGGCTCCTTTTTGAGTTCTTTCTTTTTCTCGATCGCAATGACGGGCTTGGGCGGTTCGACCGCTTTCTCGACCGCCTTGGGTTCCGGTTTGGGCTCGGGTCTGGGCTCGGGTTTCGGCTCGGGCTTGACCTCGGGTTTGATCTCCGGCGCGGGCTCGACCTTCTCGGTCACGGGCGCGGGCGGGCTGGCCCACAACTCCACCATCACCGCCTCGGGCTGCCTGCTCTGCCAATGCACGCCGAAGAACAGGAACACTGCCAGCAGCACGTGCACCAGCACGGCGAGAACGACGGAAGGGACTTTTCCCGGTTCCTGGTACAGGAACGCGTTGGCCGCCACACTCATTGTGCCGCGGGCCTCACCAGCAGCCCGACCTTGCGCACGTTCTGTTTCTGCAACTCGTCCATGACTTTGAGCACTTCTTCATAGCGCACATTCTTGTCGGCGGCGATCACCACCGCCTGATCCGGGTGGGTCTTCTGCTTTTGCTGCAACGCTGCGACCAATTCGGCGGTTGACACCGCGCGCTCGGTCGCCGCGGTCTTGCTTCGCTCGCGCAACATCAGCGATGCAGCGGGTTTGATCACCACCTCCAGCGGCAGTTCGGGCGGCTGCGAGGACTTGCCCACCGAGGGCAGTTCGATCACGCCCGGATTCACCAGCGGCGCGGTGATCATGAAAATCACCAGCAGCACCAGCATCACGTCGATATAGGGCACGACGTTGATTTCGCTCATGGCGCGGCGCGGACGCGGCATTGCTCGCTTCCCTACTTGCCCACGCCGGCCTGGCGCTGCAGGATGTTGGAAAACTCTTCGATGAAACTCTCGAAGCGGATCGCGAGGCGGTCGATGTCGTGCGCGTAGCGGTTGTAGGCGATCACCGCAGGGATCGCGGCGAACAGCCCGATGGCGGTGGCGATCAGCGCTTCGGCGATGCCGGGCGCGACATGCGCCAGCGTCGCCTGATTGACGTTGGCCAGGCCGCGAAACGCATTCATGATGCCCCACACCGTGCCGAACAGGCCGATGTAGGGGCTGACCGAGCCGACCGAGGCAAGAAAAGCGAGGTGGCGCTCCAGGTTGTCCATCTCGCGCTGATAGGTGGCGCGCATGGCACGGCGCGCGCCCTCCACCGGGATGCTCGGGTCGGCGCCGCGCTGCGTGCGCAGCTTGGCGAATTCGCGGAAGCCCGCCTCGAAAATGCGCTCCAGCGACCCGGCGCGGTGGCGGTCGTTGACTGCACTTTGGTACAGGCCGTTCATGTCGCCGCCGCTCCAGAAATCGCGCTCGAACTTCTCGGTCTGGGTTCCCGCCTGCCGGATGGCGAACAGCTTGCGGAAGATAAACAGCCAACTCATGAACGAGACCAGCAGCAGCAGCACCATCACCAGCTGCACCGGCACGCTGGCATTGGTGATCAGGGAAAGTATCGACAGGTCTTGGGTTACATTCATTGTTGTATCGACTCGCGTAGGGATTGCGGCATGGCGACAGGCCTGAAATCCCGCAGGTTCAGGCAGGCCACCCGGATCTCGGCGCGGGCCAGCACTTGCGCGCCGCGCCGTGCCTCCTGGGCCAACTCTACGTAGACACGCGCGAGCTTCAGCGGTTCAACCGTGATCTCGAGCATGTCGTCCAGGCGGGCCGGCCGGACAAAATCGAGCAGCGCCCGCCGCACCACGAAAATCAGCCCCTCCTCCTGCGCCAGTTTATCCTGATTCAGGCCGAAACTGCGCAGCCATTCGGTGCGCGCGCGTTCGAAGAACTTCAGATAGTTGGCGTAGTACACGACGCCGCCGGTGTCGGTGTCCTCGTAGTAGACACGCACCGGCCAGGAAAAGCGCTTCATCATCCTGGTCTCAGGATTCGCCCGGACCGTTCCACAAATCGCCGTTTGCGCTCGTGTGCGGCAGCGCCAAACCGAAATGGCGATAGGCCGATACCGTGGCGACGCGCCCGCGCGGCGTGCGCTGCAAATAGCCCTGCATGATGAGGAAGGGCTCGATCACGTCCTCGATGGTATCGCGCTCCTCGCCGATTGCGTGGGCGAGATTGTCCACGCCCACCGGTCCGCCGGCGAACTTCTCGATCACCGCCAACAACAGCTTCCTGTCCATCGTGTCCAGGCCGAGCGCGTCCACGTCGAGCATTTGCAGCGCCGCGTCGGCAACTTCGCGGCTCACGCCGCTGCGGGTCTTGACCTCGGCGTAGTCGCGCACCCGCCGCAGCAGCCGGTTGGCGATGCGCGGCGTGCCGCGCGAGCGCCGCGCGATTTCGAGCGAACCTTCCGCCGCGACCTCGATCTTGAGCAGCCCGGCGGAGCGGCTCACGATCTGCTGCAGCTCCAGCGCGGTGTAGAACTCCAGCCGCGCGACAATGCCGAAGCGGTCGCGCAGCGGATTGGTGAGCATGCCGGCGCGGGTGGTGGCGCCCACCAGAGTGAACGGCGGCAGATCGAGCTTGACCGAACGCGCCGCCGGCCCCTCGCCGATCATGATGTCGAGCTGGAAGTCTTCCAGCGCCGGATACAGGATTTCTTCGACCACCGGCGACAGGCGGTGGATCTCGTCGATGAACAGCACGTCGTTCGGCTCGAGGTTGGTGAGCAGCGCCGCGAGATCGCCCGGGCGCTCGAGCACCGGTCCCGAAGTGTGGCGCAGATTGACGCCCATCTCGCGCGCGATGATGTGTGCCAGCGTCGTTTTCCCCAGACCCGGCGGTCCGAACAGCAGCACGTGGTCGAGCGACTCTTTGCGCTGGCGCGCCGCCTCGATGAAAATCGAAAGCTGGCCGCGGATTTTCTCCTGGCCGACGTACTCGGACAATGCTTTCGGACGCAGCGCGCGCTCGAGCGCCTCCTCCTGCGGCGAGGCAGGATCGGCGGCGATCAGCCGGTCGATTTCAATGGCCATGCACTATCTTACCCGTGGACACCGCCCCTGTTGTTGCGCTCCTGAGTTTCCCGTTCATTTAGATTCAATGCGCGAGCGCGCGATCCGGGTGCGTGGACTGGGAGACATCCGCGAAAAAATGGACATAGTGCGTGACGCAGCCGGCCGCATCCCGGATCGCCGAAATGTTCCGCCACTCGCGGTAGATGCTGGCGTCCTTGCGGCGGCACCAGGACGTGCCGGTCCAGTAACCCTGATGCTCCAATGCGTGGCGAATTTCCTCGTAGAACTCCGGCGGTTGCAGGGCGGTGCGAAACCCGGTTTCGGATCTCCCGCACACGTCCTCCGCGCCGTACCCCGTTACCGCCGTGAATGCCCTGTTCACCGACAGTATGGTTCCGTCCGCTGCGACAATCATCATGGCCTCGGCCATGTTCTCGAACACATTCGCCTGGATCGCGAGCTTTTTGTCCTGCTGACGCAGCTCCGTAACGTCAGTCGAAACGACCACGGTCCTCGAGACGCCTGCGTGCGAAAAGGATTTTGCCTTGGCCTGGAACTCGTGCTCATTGCCGTCCGTCGCAATCAGGCGGTAGAGAAATTCCTGCGACTCCCCGGTTTGGCTCGCCTTTTCGAGCAGCGCCCGCGTTGCGTCCCGATCCTCAGGGTACAGGTGGGCGAGCGCATCGGCGCCGATTTCCAGCGCCGCCTCGGGGAGCAGGCGCCGATAGGCAGGATTCGCGTATACCCAGCGCCCTTCGGCGTCGAGCATGGCGATCAGGTCTCCCGCATTCTCGGTGATGATCCGGTAGTGCTCCTCGCGCTGGCGCAGTGCCTCGCGCGTGTCGCGCAACTTGCGACTCTGCGCGAACGCGATGTTGCCAAGACCAATCACGTAGACAAACAAGCCTATCAGGCACAGTGCAGCGGCCACGGGATCGGTATACGGCGAAACCTTGAACCCGGCGACGAGCGCCCACGCAAGGGCACCGGAAGCGAACCCAAGCAGCGCGCCCAGTGCCCCGCGCCAACCGCGGTTCATCGCGTTGTTGAGCGAAACCCCCAAAAAGATTGGAAACGCGATCCACGTGGGAAACTCGAGCGCGGATATCCAGATCCCGAGCAACAGGCAGTCGAGCACCAGATTGGTATGCTCGGCTCTGAGCGAGTCCGGGGCCCTGCGGGCACGCCAGAACAGCAGGTGCGGATAGGCGAGGAACTGCAGCGCGAGCAGTACCCACGCGAGTCCGGGATAGCCCCGGCCCCACATTTGCATGCCGATGGCGACGAACAGCCAGGCGAAAGCAGTGGCCCGGATCTGGTAAAAGATTCGGACAAAGCGGTGGTACGTTTTGGGCGCGCTTTGATTTGTCAATTCGATGTCAGCCATCCGCAGCGGAAACATTCAAAGTTTATCAGGGATCGGGACTCGGGCCTTTGGCATCGCGCGCAAATGGATCTGTCCGGTCCTGTCGCACGCGAATCCGGTCAACCCCTGGCCAGCGACTTGAGCGCCTGGCGGATGCCGTCTGACACACTCAAACCTTCGGGCAATTGCTTGAGCGCATAGAGCGCCTCTTTCTCGTTGTACCCGAGCGCGAGCAGCGCGTTGAGCACGTCGCTGGACGCCGGTGCGGCGCGGTTCACCGCCACGCCCACCATGAGTTCGGTACCGAGCTTGTCCTTCAATTCGAGCAGCAGCCGCTCGGCAGTCTTCTTGCCGATGCCGGGAACCTTGGTCAGGCGTCCGGCTTCCTGCGCCGCCACCGCCTGCACCAGATCGGCGACGCTCATGCCGGAGAGCAGCGACAGCGCGGTGCGCGCGCCAACGCCGCTGATTTTCAGCAATTGGCGAAACGCCTTGCGCTCGGACTCGCTGGCGAAGCCATAGAGCAGATGCGCGTCTTCGCGCACGATCAGATGCGTGAACAGCGTCACCCGTTCGCCCACGTTGGGCAGATTGTAAAAGGTGCTCATGGGCACGTCGATCTCGTAGCCCACGCCCTGCACCTCCAGCATCACCTGCGGCGGGTTCTTTTCCAGCAACACTCCGCTCAAGCGTCCTATCATGTTGCGGCCTTCTTCGCGGGCCTCATGCCGGGTGCCTCATACGAGCCGCCCTCTTTTCACGCGATAGCCGGCCGTCGCGATCGACCCCAGCCCCTGACCGCCATGCGCGTGGCAGATGGCGCAGGCCAGCGCATCGGCCGCATCCGGGCTGGGATTTCCCGGCAGGCGCAGGAGGCGCCGCACCATCTCCTGCACCTGTTCCTTGTTCGCATGGCCATTGCCCACCACCGCCTGCTTCACCTGCAGCGCCGTGTATTCGGCTACCGGCAGGCTCTCCAGCACCGCCGCGCAAATCGCCGTGCCGCGCGCCTGGCCGAGAAGCAGCGTGGATTGCGGATTGACGTTGACGAACACCTTTTCGACCGCAGCCTGCTGTGGCTGATGCGTTTGGATCACTTCGCGCAGGCCCTCCAGTATGGTCTTGAGCCGCCCGGGCAGGTCCGATTCGGGTGCTTTGATACAGCCGCTGGTCACATAGGCGAGCTTGCTGCCGCGCTTGCTGATGATTCCGAACCCGGTTATGCGCAAGCCCGGATCGATGCCGAGTATGGTTATAGTAGTTTCGGCCATCGGTTGATTATAGCGCCGCCGTCAGTGCAGGGGCGTCACTTGCGCGGCCGGTGATGGCGGCATTATTTGGCCGCCGCAGGCTCAGGCGTCGATCGCCGCCGTGGTATAGACGTCCTGCACATCGTCGAGCACCTCCAGCGCATCGAGCAACTTTTGCATGCGCACCGCGTCATCCCCGGTCATCACGGTTTCGCTCAAGGGCTTCATCGTGATCTCGGCCAACTCCGGTTTCAGGCCCGCTTTTTCCAGGCCCTGCTTCACCGCGGAAAAATCGTAGGGTCCGCAAATTACCTCGACCGAGCCATCTTCGTTGGTGAGCACATCCTCGGCGCCCGCGTCCAACGCCGCCTCCATCACCTTGTCCTCGCTCGTTCCCGGGGCAAAAACGAACTGGCCGCAGTGCTTGAACAGAAAACCGACCGAGCCATCGGTGCCAAGATTGCCGCCGTTCTTGGCGAAGGCGTGGCGCACGTCGGCCACGGTGCGGGTACGGTTGTCGGTGAGGCAATCCACCATCACCGCGGCGCCGGCGATGCCGTAGCCTTCGTAGCGCACCTCCTCGTAGTTGACGCCCTCAAGCGCGCCCGCGCCGCGCTTGATGGCATTCTCGATGTTGTCCTTGGACATGTTCACGTCGCGCGCTTTTTCCGCGGCCAGGCGCAGGCGCGGGTTCATGTTGGGATCAGCGCCTCCCATGCGCGCCGCCACCGTGATCTCCCGGATCAGGCGGGTGAAGACCTTACCCCTCTTGGCGTCCGTGACCGCTTTCTTGTGCTTGATATTGGCCCACTTGGAATGTCCCGCCATGATTGCTGCCTCGATTGCCTCTGGAAGTTTATAATTTTAGCATCGCACCCGCGCCTGCGCCCCTTGAAAACCGACAATTCCATGCTCCTGCCTCTGCCCGTCGGCAAATCCGGCAAATCGAACTTGCGCCTGCCTCGGGCAAAGCCTTGCCGACCCGCGGATCGCAAAGTTAGGTGACCACCTCTTCCTATCGCGCCTGGGGCATCGCCCTGGCGCTGGTCGGTGTTGTCGCCTTCTCGGTGCGCCCGATCCTGATCAAGCTCGCCTATGCCTACGTCACCGATCCGGTCACCCTGATTGCGCTGCGCATGGTGTTCTCCCTGCCTTTTTTCGTCGTCACGGCGTTCTGGGTGCAGCGCGACAGGGCGCGTGCGGCGCTCACGCGCCGCGACTGGTGGGCGGTGTTTTACCTCGGCTTTCTCGGCTATTACCTGGCGAGCTTCCTCGATTTTCTCGGCCTGCAATACATTTCGGCCGGTCTCGGACGGCTGGTGCTGTTCCTCTATCCCACCATCACCGTGTTGCTTTCAGCCCTGTTCCTGGGCAAGTACGTAAGCCGCCGCGACGTCGTCGCTCTGCTGATATCCTACGCCGGCCTGGCGCTGGTGTTGTCGCAGGGCTTTGCCGGAGAGAACCGCAATCTGATGCTGGGTGCCATGCTCGTATTCGGCAGTGCGCTATGCTACGCGGGGTACCTCGTCAGCAGCAGCCAGGTGGTGATACGCATCGGCTCCATGCGTTTTACCGCCTACGCCACCAGCGTGGCAAGTCTGTTGTGCATCCTGCAGTTCCTGCTGCTGCGTCCGCTGTCGGCGCTGCAGTTGCCGCCGCAGGTGTACGGCCTGGCGATTGCCATGGCCGTGGGCTGCACCGTGCTGCCGGTGTTCGTGACTTCGGAAGCGCTGCGGCGCATCGGCGCCAACCAGGTCGCCATCATCGGCGCCGCGGGTCCGGTCACCACCCTGTTCTTCGGCTGGCTGGGATTGGAGGAAACCATGAGCCTGCTGCAGCTTCTCGGCGCCGGACTGGTGCTTTCGGGCGTGCTGCTGGTGACGCTGAAACGAAAAGCGTAATGCTCAAACGTGACGGAGCAAGAACCTGATCACTTCCGGTGCACGAATTGCCATCCACGATATACCATTCGCTACCACCAACATTTGAGGGCACGAACATGGACTTGGGAATACGCGGCAAATCGGCGCTGGTATGCGCCGCCAGCAAGGGCTTGGGGCGCGCATGCGCCTTTTCGCTCGCGCGCGAAGGCGCCAACATCACCATCAGCGCGCGCGGCAGGGAAGCCCTGGAGGCGACCGCGCAGGAAATCCGGGCAGCGACCGGAGTCGAGGTGAAAACGGCCGTAGGCGACATCGCCACCGAAGCCGGCCGTGCCGCCGTGTTGGCCTTGTGCCCTCACCCCGACATTCTAGTGAACAACGCAGGTGGGCCGCCGCCGGGGGATTTCCGCGATTGGACGCGCGACACCTGGATTGCGGCTCTCGACGCGAACATGCTGGCACCGATAGAGATGATCAGAGCCGCGGTGGACGGCATGATCGAACGCAAGTTCGGCCGCATCGTCAATATCACCTCGAGCACGGTCAAGGCGCCGATCGAGATCCTCGGGCTCTCCAACGGCGCGCGCGCCGGGCTCACCGGTTTTGTTGCGGGGATCGCGCGCAAGACCGTGGCGCACAACGTCACCATCAACAATCTCTTGCCGGGTCCCTTCGATACCGACCGGCTGCGCTCCAATTTCGTCCTCCTGGCGAAAAACCGCGGCGTAAGCGTGGATGTTGTGCGGCAGGACCGTATGCGGCAGAATCCATCGGGCCGTCTGGGCGATCCGGCCGAGTTCGGCGATGCCTGTGCGTATCTTTGCAGCGCCCAGGCAGGCTACGTCACCGGACAGAACTTCCTTATCGACGGCGGCGGGTATCCAGGAACGTTCTAGTACGGCCCGGGTGACAAGCTCGCGCAGGTCGCTTAATTGCGCGCGCCGGCGAGCAGTTTCTTCACCGCCTCCGGCATCGGCAGCGGCGCGACTGCGCCAAAACCGGTAGTGGAAAGCGCCGCGGCGGCGTTGGCGTAACGCGCGGCATCCCACAGGCTTTCGCCCGCGGCCAGCCGTGCGAGGCAGGCGCCGCAGAAACAATCGCCCGCCCCGGTTGCATCCACGGCCCGAACTTTGTAGCCGGCCAGACGCTCGCGCGTCGTGCCGTCGCTCACCAGAGCGCCCTCGGACCCGAGCTTGAGCAATAGGGCTTTTGCGCCAAGGCGATGTGCCCAGTCGACGATCGCGTCCGCGTCCTTCAAACCGGAGAGCGCCTGCGCGTCCTCGATGCTGGGAAAGAAATAGTCCGACATGGCAGCGGCAGCAGTGATCAGCGCGCGCGCCCGGGCGAGCGGCCACAGCTTCAGGCGCAGGTTGGAATCGAAGGCCACACGAGCGCCGGCGGCGCGGGCGCAATCGAATGCGGCGAGCACACTATCCGCTGCGCTGGCGCTGATTGCCATGCTGATGCCCGAAGCCTGGACGAAACTCGCCGCGCGAATGAGTTCGCGCGGCAGATCTTCGGGCCGCATGCGACTGGCGGCCGATCCGGCGCGCAGGTAGCTAAATACGTGTCCTGAGGCATCGTGCGTGACGAAATACACGCCGGTATGAGCCGATGCATCCACGTCCACGCCCGCGGTATCGACCGCTTCGCTTCTCCACAGTTCGAGGAACATGCGCCCGAACGCATCGTCGCCCAGACGCGTAACGTAGGCGGTGCGCGCTCCCTGGCGTGCGGCGGCGATGATCATATTCGAGGTGTCACCGCCGAAACCTTGCAGGTAGTTCGGTTCCCCCGGCCGGGTCTGGTTGAACTCGATCATCGGCTCGCCCAGCGCGAGTACGTCGAAGCGGATCATAGTCTTCTCTCCGGCCATTTCGGAGTTGCCGAAATGGCCGCTGAAATAGGGGAGCACGGGGGGATGCGCCCCGAAGGTCTCGATCCCCCTTGAGGGGAAAGTCCCCCCCACCTCTTCGGGTGGTCCCGACCTTCGGTCTCCCACCTCGGGGGATATCCTCTCGTAGCGTCAGACATCTTCAGATCCTGCCGTATTTCGCCAAGCCTTCCTTGAGTGAGCGCGCCTGCACGATGAGTTTCGCCTGCTCAAGTTCGCGCTGGTCAATTTCCTGCGCCATTTTCAGCACCTCGGCGGCGAGCGCCTGCGGCACCACCACCACGCCGTCGATATCGGCAACGATGATGTCGCCCGGCTTTACTTCTATCCCGCCACACACGACCGGGATGTTCGCGCCCAGGGTCTTGAAGCGGCCCAGGGTCGTGCCCGGCGAAGCCGAGCGCGAGAACACGGGAAAATCGTAGTCGCGGCGGATTTCCGTGATGTCGCGCACGCCGCCGTCCAGGATCGCGCCTTCAAAACCGCGCGCATAGGCGCCGGCGGTCATCAGTCCGCCCCACACGGCAACATCCGCCTCGCCGCTGATGCCGATCACCATGACGCTGCCCGGCGCTGCCGAATCGATCAGATCGAGCGCGTGCTGCGGCGGAACAAATTCCGTGGTCGGCCCCTCGAGCACGGTCACCGCCGGCCCGACCACGCGTTTGTCGTTGATGCGCGGCTTAATCGGATGATCCATATAGCCGCGTTTGCCGGCGAGCTTGTCGACGGCGTCGGCAACCGAGGCGGTCGCCACTTCGCGAAATCCCTTGACGATATCTTGCAGTTGCATGTTCCTTGCTCCTATAGATATTTCTATGCATCGAGATACTTGCGTGCGTGTTCGATGAGTCGGTGGCGCTCGCCTGCGCGCAGCGCCGCGGTGTCGATGATGTTATTGCCGACGCCGACGAACGCCGCGCCGGCAGTGAAATAGTCCTTCATGTTCGCCAGAGATACTCCGCCGGTGGGACAAAGCGCAATTTGTGGGAATACCGCGTGGATGGCGGCCACGTGCGCCGGCCCGCCGCTGGAAGCCGGAAACACCTTGACGACGTCGGCCCCTTCGCGGCTGGCCGCGAGCACCTCGGCCGGCGTGTAGCCGCCGATCAGCGCGATGCGCCCGGCAGCGTGGGCGCGCGCTGCCATGCCCGCAACCATGCACGGCGAGACGAGGAAATCAGCGCCGGCGGCGATGCAGCGCTCGGCGCTTGCCAGATCGAGCACCGTGCCGGCGCCGATGCTCGCCTCCGGGCCCAGGCGCGCGCGCAGTTCCGCGATCAGCTCCACCGCGCCCGGCGTAGTCAGGGTCAGTTCGATGCAGGCAAATCCGGCCTCCGCCAGGCAGTCGACGGCGAAGCGCGTTTCCTCGACGGAGCCGAGGCGCAGCACCGGCACCACGCGCTGCGCCGCAAGACGCGCGCACATTTCCTGTGTACTCAATCCGCTCACATTTGCGCTCTCGTACTACGACTCATTGAAAGCTATTCGGGCGCCTGCAATGGTTCCCCGGCCCGGGCTTAGGCCGTCGGATTCACCGTCTGCCGGCCGCACTGCGCCGGCAGACGGTGCTCGCCAGGAAATTTTCGCAGACTCAGGGTTTGAACACGAACCCGGGCCCGATAGCCTCCTTGGCAGGGATCGCCGGCAGATCCGCGAATAGTTTCGGCTGGTCTTTCATCACCTTCAGGATGTACTTCGGCTCGAAATGCTTGTTCACGTCGAAAGTGCCTTTGATAAACCCTAGCCGGTTCAGCCGGTCCTCGGCGTTCCACATGCCCCGATAGCTGTTCGCCGACAGGCGCCGGTCGGACTGCTGGACGTTGAACTGCATGGCGGCTTCCGCCACTTCGAGCTTGAGGCCGGGAATCCAGCGCGTCGCCACCTGGGCTGCCTGTTTCGGGTTGGCCCGCATCCACTGGTCGGCTTCGGCCAGAGCTGCCAGGTATTTCTCGACCGTCTGGCCGTTCTTCTCCACCCAGGAGCGCAGGCCGACGTTGTAGCCCACCGCGGAAATCACCTCGCCGCCGCGCATGATTTCCACCGCGCCCGGCACGTCTTTCAAGGCCATGA
>JADGRR010000358.1 GCA_017880745.1 Burkholderiales bacterium | reverse complement strand
AGGTGTGCGAGATTCTGCGAGCGCACGATTACTCCGCCTACATCGTCGGCGGTGCCGTGCGCGACCTGCTGCTCGGGGTGGTTCCGAAAGACTTCGACGTCGCCACCGACGCGAATCCGGACGAGATTCACCGCCTGTTCCGGCGCTCCCACCTGATCGGACGGCGGTTCAAGCTGGTGCACGTGCTGTTCGGGCAGGAGACGGTCGAGGTGTCCACGTTCCGCGCCGGCGAAGGCGGGGAAGCCGACGAGCACGGGCGGCTGTTGCGCGACAACGTCTACGGCACGCGCGTGCAGGACGCGGCGCGGCGCGATTTCACTGCCAACGCCCTTTATTACGACCCGCACGACGAGACCGTGCTCGACTACCACGGCGGTTTCGCCGACGTGCGCAAGAAGACCATGCGCATTATCGGCGACGCGAGCTTGCGCTTTCGCGAGGATCCGGTGCGCATGCTGCGGGCGGTGCGCTTCGCCGCCAAGCTCGGCTTTACCATCGACCAGAAAACGCGGGCGCCCATCCACGAACTCGCGGGTTTGATCGAAAACGTGCCCGCGGCGCGGCTGTTCGAGGAAATGCTGAAGCTGTTGCTCTCGGGTCATTCGGCAGCCTGCCTGGCGCAGTTGCGCAAGGAAGGCCTGCACCACGGCCTCTTGCCGCTGCTGGACGTAATCGTGGAACAGCCGCTGGGCGCGCGCTTCCTGCGCCTCGCGCTGGAACAGACCGATACGCGCATCCAGACTGGGAAATCGGTCTCGCCTGCATTCCTCTTCGCCGCCCTGCTGTGGCACGAGGTGCTGGCAGCGTGGAAAATAAACGAGGGCAAGAACATGCGCAGCATCCCGGCCCTTTACCTGGCCATGGACCAGGTGCTGGACGCTCAGACCGACAAGCTCTCGATTCCGCGGCGCCTCACCTCCACCATGAAAGAAATCTGGGCGCTGCAACCGCGCCTGGAACAGCGCTCGGGCAAGCGCGCCTTCGTGCTGCTCACCCACCCGCGCTTTCGCGCCGGCTACGATTTCATGCTTTTGCGCGCCGAAAGCGGCGAGGTGGCGATGGAACTGGCCAACTGGTGGACCCGTTTTCAGGACGCGGAAATAGAAGAGCGCAACGCCATGCTGATCCCCGAGACGGCGCCCAAGAAGCGCGCGCGCAGCCGGCGCAAGCGCAACACCGGGAACGCACCGGAACAGGCGCCAATTCAGGACGAACCGGGGAATTGACCGCGAAAGACGCAACGTTGTCGCTTGAGATGCTTGGAGCTCATTGCAACATGAGGGGATACCTCCCCTCATGCTCCCCTGATTCAGCGGCCGTTTCGGTACTTCTGCAACGGCCTCTTAGTTTCTCCCCTGCGTCCTCCGCGGACATCAGGTGACGTCGATGCATACCGCATTCGTTGCCCTGGGCAGCAATCTCGCCGACCCCGAGAGCAAGGTGCGCTTGGGGATCGCGGCGCTCGCCGAACTGCCGCAGGTGCAGCTTGTTGTCGCCTCTTCGCTCTATCGCAGCGCTCCCTTCGGCCATGCGGACCAGCCCGATTACGTCAACGCCGTGGCGCAGCTATCGACCGGCCTCGCGCCGCAAGCGCTGCTCGCGGCCATGTTCGCCGTCGAAAGGCGCTTCGGCCGCGAGCGCTCTTTTCGCAACGCGCCGCGCACTCTCGACCTCGACCTGCTGCTCTACGGCGCGCAGACCATCGACCTGCCCGGCCTCGTGGTGCCGCATCCGCGCATGCACGAGCGCGCCTTCGTGCTGGCGCCGCTGCTGGAGATCGCCCCAGCCTGCATCATTCCGGGCAAAGGGCCCGCGGCGGACTGGCTCGCACGCTGCCGCGACCAGACCCTCACCCGGATCGCTGCATCATGATCATGCAACTGCCCGTCGTCGCGCACACCGCGATGTCGCTTTCGCTGTCCCGTGTTTCATGACTTCCGTGTCCGCGCCGTTCGCCGTGTTCCGCGTGCGGCAGGCGCCAAAGCCCGACTATCGGTGGGCGGCGGTGTGTATCATGGGCGCCGTGTATTTCCTCTGCCGGGCGTAGCTTGGACAAGTATCGCTACATCGTCGTCGAAGGGCCCATAGGCGTGGGTAAGACCAGCCTCGCCAGGCGCCTCGCCGAGCACCTGCGGGCCGAGCTGCTGCTCGAGCATCCGGAGCAAAACCCGTTCCTCGCGCGCTTCTACCAGGACATGGAGCGCTACGCGCTGCCGACGCAGTTGTTTTTCCTGTTCCAGCGCTTCAACCAGTTGCGTAACCTGGCCCAGATCGACATGTTCAGCCGCGTGACCGTGGCCGATTTCCTGCTCGACAAGGACCCGCTGTTCGCGCGACTCACGCTCAACGACGACGAGCTGCACCTGTACCAGCAGATCTACGCCACACTCTCGCCGCAGGCGCCGCGGCCCGACCTGGTGATCTACCTGCAGGCACAGACGGAAACGCTGTTCGAGCGCGTCAGGCGCCGCGGCGCCGAGTTCGAGCGGCCAATCTCGGAGGCCTACCTCGCGCTGGTTGCGGACAGCTATAACCGGTTCTTCTATCACCACAGCGGCACGCCGGTGCTTATCGTCAATTCCGAACGGCTCAATTTCGTCGACCGGCCCGCCGATTTCGGATTACTGCTGGAGCGCGTCCAAGCCATGCGTGGGCAGCGCGAGTTCTTCAACCTGGGCGCATAAACATGGACATCGTCACCTCCGTCACAGCGCTGCGCGAGCGCTTGCAGCGCGAGCCCAACAACGTGTTCGTGCCCACCATGGGCAACCTGCACGAAGGGCACATCGACCTGATGCGCATCGCCAAACCCAAGGCTGCCTGCACGGTGGTGAGCATTTTCGTCAACCGCCTGCAGTTCGGGCCGAAGGAGGATTTCGAGCGCTATCCGCGCACTTTCCAGTCCGACTGCGACAAGCTGAGAGGCGCGGGCGTAAACGTCGTGTTCGCGCCGGACGAAAAGGAAATCTACCCCGAGCTGCAGACCTTCGTCGTCGAACCCTCCGACCTGCAGCACATTCTCGACGGCGCCTTCCGCCCGGGGCACTTCCGCGGCGTCGCCACCGTGGTGCTGAAGCTGTTCAACATGGTCATGCCGCACGCGGCGATCTTCGGCAAGAAGGACTACCAGCAGTACCTGGTGCTGCGCGACATGGTGCGCCAGCTCGCGCTGCCGGTGGAAATCATCCCGGCGGAGACGGTGCGGGCCGCCGACGGCCTGGCGCTGTCCTCGCGCAACGGCTACCTGACCCCGGTCGAGCGCACCGAGGCGCCGCGCCTGTATGCGCTGCTGCGAAACGCAGAGGAGAGAATCGCCAAGGGCGAGCGCAATTTCCAGCGCATCGAACTCGAGGCGATGTCGCTGCTGGCGCAAAACGGCTGGGTGCCGCAGTACATTTCGGTGCGCCGCCGCGCCGATCTGCAGGCGCCCGCGCCTGAAGATCGCGAGCTGGTGGTGCTCGCCGCCGCCTATCTCGGCAAGACGCGGCTCATCGACAACATCGAGCTGACCCTGTAGCGCGATCTGGAACAAACTGGTTTCGGCATCCCATTTCTGGAAGGATACGAGCATGAAGCAACGAATCTCCCGCATCGCAGCGCTCGCCTGCGCAACCCTGATGTTGAGCGCTTGCAGCAGCGTGAACCTGTGGCCGTTCGGTGGCGGCAAGGAACAGGATCTGTCGCGCCCCCCACCCGGCGCGACAGCATACCAGTGCGAAGGCGGAAAACGCCTGTACGTGCGCTATCTGGACAACGGCGCCGCCGCCTGGGTGATCCTGCCGGAGCGCGAATTCCGCCTGAACAAAGCCAGCTCCGACGGCGGCTCCCGCTACAGCAACGGCAACGCCACGCTCGACATCAAGGACGGCGGCGCGACACTCTCCGATGGCGCCGCGGTGACCCACGCTGGGTGCAAGGCGTCGGGCGGTTGAGCGGCGACCTAGCTCGCCGCAAAGCAAGCCGCCAATGTGCCGGAAACCAGCGTCCCTATTGGCTCTTCGCAATATTGCCGCCTTGATTAAGGCGCGCAAACCTCGTTTGTTTCCAGCCAATCGAATTCGCGAGCAAGCTCGCT
>JADGRR010000027.1 GCA_017880745.1 Burkholderiales bacterium | reverse complement strand
AACAGACTGGCTGGGGCAGATATCGGCTCCATGTGCGAAAATGGCGGCTCTGCAATGGTTGCGCCCCGTTTGACGCCGCCCGAACCGGCAGCCGAATCAACCCTGAGTCTTACCCTAGCTCAACATGGCACATGGACGTCGTTCCTCCACTTTGTCCGTAGACGCAGACCTGCCCGCCCCCGGCACGCGGCGCAACGAATGGCGCGCGGTCGGCATGCTGCTGCCCTACCTGTGGGAATACAAATGGCGGGTGCTGATCGCGTTGGTTTTCCTCGCTTCGGCGAAATTCGCCAACGTCGGCGTGCCGCTGGTGCTGAAGAACATCGTCGATGCGCTCTCGCCGGAGCAGCAGCTGGTGGCGCTGCCGCTCGCGCTCCTCGTCGCCTACGGTTTGCTGCGGCTATCGACCGTGCTCTTCGCCGAACTGCGCGACGTGGTGTTCGTGCGCGTGACGCAGCGCGCCATCCGCCGCGTCGCGCTCACCGTATTCCGCCATCTGCACAGCCTGAGCCTGCGCTTCCACCTCGATCGCCAGACCGGCGGCGTGACGCGCGACATCGAGCGCGGCACGCGCGGCATTTCCACGCTGCTCTCGTTCATGCTGTTTTCCATCATTCCGGTGATCCTGGAATTCAGCCTGGTGGCGGCGGTGCTGCTGACCAAGTTCGACTGGCGCTTCGCTGCAGTGACTTTCGCCGCAGTCGTGATCTACATCTTCTTCACCGTAAGCATCACCGAGTGGCGCATGGACATCCGCCGCCAGGCCAACGAACTCGATTCCAAGGCCAACACCCGTGCCATCGACAGCCTGCTCAATTACGAGACGGTGAAATACTTCAACAACGAGGAGTACGAGGCGCGGCGCTACGACGACAACCTGCAGAAGTACGAATCGGCTGCGGTGAAAAACGAAGTCTCGCTCGGGCTGCTGAACGTCGGCCAGAGCTGCGTCATCGCTGCCGCGGTGACGCTGCTGATGATCCTGGCGGCCGAGGGCGTGGTGAACAAGACGCTGACGCTGGGCGACCTGGTGCTGATCAACGGGCTTCTGATCCAGCTGTATATCCCGCTCAACTTCCTCGGAATGGTCTACCGCGAGATCAAGCAGGCGCTGATCGACACCGACAGGATGTTCCGGCTGCTGGAACAGAACCGCGAAATCCAGGACAGCCCCGATGCGGTGACGCTCGCCGCGGGCAGCGCCTCCATCCGCTTCGAGCACGTGGATTTCTTCTACGATCCGAAGCGCCAGATACTGTTCGACGTATCGTTCCACGTTCCCGCGGGCAGCAAGATCGCCGTGGTCGGGCACTCGGGCTCGGGCAAGTCGACTTTGGCGCGACTGCTGTACCGCTTCTACGACGTCGGCCGCGGCGCGATCATCATCAACGGCATCGACATCCGTGCAGTGAAGCAAACCAGCCTGCGCGGCGCCATCGGCATCGTGCCGCAGGACACGGTGCTGTTCAACGACACCATCTACTACAATATTCAATACGGCCGGCCCGACGCGACGCGCGAGGAGGTAATCGGGGCGGCGAGGGCGGCGCATATCCACGATTTCGTCGAAAGCCTGCCGGACAAATATGAAGCGCGGGTGGGCGAGCGCGGCCTGAAGCTGTCGGGAGGAGAGAAGCAGCGCGTCGCCATTGCGCGCGCCATCCTCAAGAATCCCTCGATCCTGATATTCGACGAGGCTACCTCGGCGCTCGACTCCGAAACCGAGAAATCGATCCAGGGGGAGCTTGCGCGCATCGCGCAGGGGCATACCACCCTGGTGATTGCGCATCGCCTGTCGACGGTCATGGATGCAGACCAGATCCTGGTGATGGAGGGGGGACGCATCATCGAGCGCGGCAATCACCGCGAACTGCTGGGCCGGGACGGTGCCTACGCGCAGATGTGGGCGCTGCAGCAGCAGGAGGAGTCGCAGCAGTCGCGCGTGAAAGCCGCCTGAACCGAGGACAGGCTTTCCGCCTGCTCGCCATACTTAAAAACCCGCCTTAGATTGCATCGCTATCTTGTTATTTTTGCTTGCCAAATGGAAATATGGCGGCTAGACTCCGCCAACGTTCCTTTTCCGCTGAGAGCAAAATGCTGCTGTCCATGCGACATATGTTGATTTGTGCCGGTCTCAGTCTGGGGTTCGCGTCCGCTGCCTGCGCCGACCATGCCGAAGCGCGCAGCCGCGCGGAAAATGCGGGGACCGCCGCGCACAAGCTGTCGCTGCGCTCGGCCGCCGCCATCGTCCAGGACGCGGAGACCGGAGAGATTCTCTACGGCAAGAATGCGAGCACGGTGACGCCGATCGCCTCGATCACCAAACTGATGACCGCAATGGTGGTGCTCGACGCCGACCTCGATCTGAATGAAACCATCACTATTTCGAACGAAGACATGGATGCGCTGCGCGGCACGCACTCGCGCCTGAAACCGGGCGCCAGCTTGAGCCGCGACGAGTTGCTGCGCGTGGCATTGATGGCGTCGGAGAACCGCGCCGCCGCAGCCCTCGGACGCACCTATCCGGGCGGCATCGAGGCGTTCACGCGCGCGATGAATCTTAAGGCGCAGATACTGGGCATGAACGGCTCGCACTTTGACGACGCGACCGGACTCTCCAGCGCCAACGTGTCGAGCGCCGAGGATCTGGCCAAATTGGTGCGCGCCGCGCATCGATACGACCTCATACGCAGCTACACGACGATGACGGAACACGAGCTCCATGTTGCCGGCAGGCCGCTCGCTTACCACAACACCAACCGGCTGGTGGCCAACGGGAGCTGGAACATCGGCCTGTCCAAGACCGGTTTCACCAACGACGCCGGCCGCTGCCTGGTGCTGCAGGCGAAGCTCGCCGAGCGCAAGGTGATCATCGTGCTGCTGGATTCCTGGGGCAAACTCTCGCGTATCGCAGACGCCAACCGCGTCCGCGCCTGGCTGGAGGCGAACGCCAGGCCGCAGAGCAGCGGCGTGCACAAGGCCGCGCAGCGTAGCCGCACACCCGCGCCAGCCTGAAGCCCGGCGGGCACAACCAACTGCTGTCGAGGAACCGATGGCACAGCCGCAGCAGCGCCGCGCGCAAGGTGTGGTGCGCTTCCACAATTTTCTGCCTGAGGGCGATTCCTTCCTCGGTGACGTGCTGAAGGGCCTCGCGCGGACGCAGAAGACGCTGCCGCCGAAGTACTTCTACGACGCGCGCGGCTGCGAGCTGTTCGAGAGAATCTGCGAACTGCCGGAATATTATCCGACGCGAACCGAACTGGCGATCATGCGCGAGCATGCCGGCGCCATGGCGAAGTTCCTCGGCCCCGACTGCCAGCTGATCGAACTCGGCAGCGGCTCGAGCAGGAAAACGCGCATCCTGATCGAGCAGTTGCAGCCGCCGCTGTATGTGCCGATCGACATCGCCGGCGAGGCGCTGAAGGCAGCGGCGGCCAGCCTCGCGCAACTGTTCCCCTGGCTCAACATCATCGGCGTGTGCGCCGATTACACCAGGCCGTTGACGCTGCCCGAATTCGTCGGCGTGCCGATCCGGAAAAAAGCCGTCTATTTCCCCGGTTCGACCATCGGCAACTTCACCCCGCACGAGGCGATCGAGTTCCTGCAGCTCGTCCGGCGCATGGTCGGCACCGGCGGTGCCCTGCTTGTCGGCGTCGACCTGAAAAAAGACAAGAAAGTGCTCGACGCCGCCTACGACGACGCGGCGGGCGTGACCGCCGCATTCAACCTCAATCTGCTCGCGCGCATCAACCGCGAGCTTGGCGGGGATTTTCAGCTGCGGCGCTTTTGCCACAAAGCCTTTTACGACGAGGACAAGGGCTGGATCGAGATGCACCTCGAAAGCCTGGCCGCGCAGTTCGTACACGTCGGCGGCGAGCGCCTGCGTTTCAGCCAGGGCGAAACCATCCACACGGAGATTTCCTGCAAATACAGCGTCGAGGAATTCCGCGCTGTGGCGCACCGCGCCGGTTTCGCGCCCGGCCAGACCTGGATCGACGCGGCCAATCTGTTCAGCGTGCATGGCATGATCGCCGTCTAGGCCATGATCTGTTGTGATTCGGCGCACGGGGGGGCCGCACGCGGCGACTATTCAAAGACTCTGGTGGATTACAATGTTGATCGTTGTCAAGGTGCCGCGGCACCAATGTTCTATTTTTCCTCTGTGGCCGGCTCGCGCTCCGGGGCAAAGCAAAGGTAAATCATGCGACCAGGCACTACCTACAATCTCGAGGTCAACGCCAAGATTCCGCAACGGCTGATCCGCCTGGAGGAATTGGCCAACAATCTCTGGTATAGCTGGGACATCATGCCCACGCGGGCGCTGTTTTCGCGCCTGGATCCAGCCTTGTGGAACATGGTAGGCCACAGTCCCAAGGCATTGCTCAAGCGCATCGACGAGCGGCGGCTGACCGATGCCGCCGAAGACAAGGTGTTTCTGAACAGCTACAACCGCGTCCTGTCGGCCTACGACAGTTATCATGAAGCGCCGACGCCCCGCGACGCGGCGGAACTACCGCTCGCGCAGTCCGATCTGGTCGCCTATTTCTGTTTCGAATTCGGTTTCCATGAAAGCCTGCCGATCTACTCCGGCGGCCTTGGCATTCTCGCCGGCGATCACTGCAAGGCTGCGAGCGACCTGCGCCTGCCTTTCGTCGGCGTCGGTTTGCTCTACCGACAGGGATATTTCTTCCAGACCATCGACAGCCACGGCAATCAGCGGGCCGAGTACGTGGATTCGGATTTCGACGACTTGCCGATTTTGCCGGTGCCGCGTGAAGACGGGTCGGAACTGAAAATTGCAGTTGAGTTGGCGGGGCGCCAGGTCACGGCGAAAGTATGGCAGGTGCGGGCCGGCTGCGTGACCCTGTACCTGCTCGACACCGACCTTGAGGAAAACAACCCGCAAGATCGGAACATCGCGCACCAGCTCTATGGCGGCGACCGCTCCACGCGCATCGAGCAGGAGATCGTGCTCGGCGTCGGCGGGGTGCGCGCGCTCGCCGCGCTCGGCCTCAAGCCTGCGGTCTGGCATATCAACGAAGGGCACGCGGCATTCCTGATCCTGGAGCGCCTGCGCAACCTGATGCAGCAAGGTCTGGACTTCGCCAGCGCTCTCGAGGCGGTCGCGGTCAACACGGTGTTTACCACTCACACCGCCGTACCCGCAGGGCATGACTATTTCTCGACGCAAATGCTGTTGCATTATTTTCAGCACTGGTGCCGCGAGCTCCGGATACCGGGCGAGCAGTTGCTGGCGCTGGGATTGGGGACCGGCGCGACCGAATTCAACATGACGACGCTTGCGGTACGCGGCTCGCGTTTTCACAATGGAGTGTCGAAGATTCACGGCGAAGTCTCGGCGCAGATGCTCGGCGACCTGTGGCCGCAAATCCCGCCGGAAGAGAATCCGATCACCTCGATCACCAATGGCGTCCACGTGCCGACCTTTCTGTCGCCGGAATGGGCCGACGTGTTCGACCACTTTCTCGGTTACGGCTGGAGCCAGAGGCTGGGCGACCAGAGTTGCTGGGATCAGATCAGCGAGGTGCCGGACCACGTGTTCTGGAGTACCCGGCAGCACCTGAAGTCGCAATTGCTGCACCTGGTGTGCTACCGCCTGCGCGAGCAGAACACGCGCAACCAGGGCAGCGAAGCGCATCTGGACCGGCTCCTCAGGCTCTGCAATCCAGAGAGCCCCAGAGTCCTCATCATCGGTTTTGGCCGCCGCTTCGCCACCTACAAGCGCGCAACGCTGCTGTTCGAAAATCTCGACTGGCTGCGTCAGCTCCTGGGCGACCCGCTGCGCCCGGTGCTGTTCCTGTTTGCTGGCAAGGCTCATCCGGCCGATGTGCCCGGGCAGGATATGATCCGGCGGGTGATGCAGGTGGCGCAAATGCCGGAATTCGAGGGCAAGATACTGATGGTTGAGGGTTACGATCTGCGCCTTGCCCGGCGCATGGTGTCCGGCGTCGACGTCTGGCTCAACAATCCGGTCTACCCGCTTGAGGCCTCGGGCACCTCGGGCATGAAGGCGGCGATCAACGGCGTGGTCAACCTGTCGGTGCTCGACGGCTGGTGGGGTGAAGGCTATGACGGCACCAACGGCTGGGCGATCAAGCCGACGGCCGCCGGGCTGGACGAGGCGACCCGCAACCGCGAGGAAGCCCGCACGCTCTACGAGATCCTGCAGGACCACGTCATCCCGCTTTACTACAAACTCGAGAGCGTCGGCTACTCGCCTGAATGGGTGAAGCTGGCGAAGCGCTCTATCGCCAGTCTCATGCCGCGCTTCAATTCGGCGCGCATGGTGGGGGAGTACGTGGCCAAGTCCTATTTGCCGGCGGCGCGGCAGGGCCGGCGCTACGCCGAGAACCAGTTCGAGGTCGCGCGCTCGATCGCCGCCTGGAAGGCCCGGGTGCGGCAGGCGTGGCCGGGGGTGACGATAAGGCGGCTAAATGCGCCGCAACAGCGCATCCAGTACGGCGACTTGGTGCACATCGAGACCGCGGTGCGGCTGAACGGCCTGAATGCTGAAGATGTGGCGGTGGAGTTGCTGCTTAGCCGGGTCGACGAATCCGACAAAGGCGAGCCGGTGCACCACCGCTTTGTGTCGCAAGGCGTTGACGCGACCGGCGAGCACCGTTTTTCGCTGGATCTTACCCCGGTGTTGTGCGGCAGGCTGGATTACCGCATCCGCATCTATCCCTGGCACGAGTTATTGACCCACCCCTTCGAACTGGGACTGATGATCTGGGTTTGAGTCGCGCCAGGCTCCGGCGCGGCCGCATATTTGGGTGGAACGATGAGCGCCGGTTTCCCGGATCTGAAGACTCCGTTATCCGTTCGTTGCGAGCCGGGCGTAGATCGCGGCATAGCGGCGCGCGCTCGTCTCCCAGCCGAAATCCCTGGCCATGCCATTTCGCTGCAGCGCACGCCAGCTCACCGTGTCGCGCCATGTGCCGGCGGCGCGCTCGACCGCGGCGAGCAGCGCGTCGGCGCTGGCGTCGTGAAACACGAAGCCGCTGGCGCTGCCGTCGGCGAGCGTCGCCGGGCTGCAGTCAACCACGGTGTCGGCGAGTCCGCCGGTGGCACGCGTAATCGGCGGCGTGCCATAGCGCTGGCTGTACATCTGGTTCATGCCGCAGGGCTCGAAACGCGAGGGCATGAGGAAGGCGTCGGCGCCGGCTTCGATCAGATGGGCAAGCGCCTCGTTGAAGCCGATGGTCGCGCTCACCTGTTCGGCGTGGCTCTCAGCCAGGGTGCGAAAGCTGCGTTCCAGCTGCGGCTCGCCGCCGCCGAGTATGGCGAGTTGCGCCGGCAGCGCCAGCAGCTGTGGTGCGATCGCAAGCAGCCAGTCGAGCCCTTTCTGCGCGGTGAGGCGGCTTACCACGGCAAACAGCGGCATGTTCGGCGACAGCGCGAGACCGAGGCGCCGCTGCAGCGTGCTTTTGTTTGCGGCCTTGGTCGCGAGCGTATCGGCATCGTAGCGGCAGGCGATCAAGGGGTCGGTCGCGGGGTTCCACAGCGCGGTATCGATGCCGTTGAGTATGCCCGAGAGGCGGTCCCGGCGGGCAGCGAGCAAATCCTGCAGGCCGAAACCGAGGGGCTCGCTCTGAATTTCGAGCGCATAGGTCGGGCTGACCGTGGTAATCGCATCGGCGAACTGCAGGCCGGCCTTGAGAAACGAAAGCTTGCCGTAATACTCGACCCCGTCCGGCGTGAAGCATTCTGCGGGGAGGCCGAGCGCGGCGACGAACTGCGGCTCGAATATCCCCTGGTAGGCAAGGTTGTGTATGGTTTGCAGCGTCGCGGCCCGCGCGCCGGCAGCGTAGCGCAGATAGACGGGAGCGAGGCCGGTCTGCCAGTCGTTGCAGTGAACCACATCGGGCCGCCAGCCGAGCGGGCTGTCGGCGCTGCCGAGCAGCGCGGCGGCGCGCGACAACAGGCCGAAGCGCAGCGCATTGTCGGTCCAGTCGGCGCCGTCCGCGTCCTGATAGGGTCCGCCGGCGCGGTCATACAGTTCGGGGCAGTCGAGCGTGAGCAGGGGCACGCCCGACGCGATCTGCCCCTGGAGCAGGCGCGCTGCGGGAAAATCCGCAGTTGCGGCGAAGCGCGCGACTTCGCGGCATTTGGGAAGTTGCGCGAGCACGGAGCGGTAGGCCGGCAACAGGATCCGGGGATCGAGTCCGAGGGTCTTGAGCGCGGCGGGGAAAGCGGCGCTGACATCGCCCAAGCCGCCAGTCTTCACCAAAGGGGCGCATTCCGACGTGGCGAACAGGATGCGCAGTTGGCTGGATTTCACGGCTGTGTCAGGTGCGCAGAGGATGGCGAATTGGGGGTGCTGCGCACCACGAATGCGCGCATGACCCGCCCAATACTAGCAGGCGTTCGCATTCCCAGGCTAGTCTTCGCAACGGCGCGGCGCCGATGATTCTCGCCGGCGACATCGGTGGAACCAAGGCGTTGCTGCTGCTCGCGGCACTGCGCCGGGGGCGAGTGGAACCGGTGCTGGAGCGGCGCTACAGCGTTGCCTCGTTCCAGGGGTTTTCCCCGATGCTCGCCCGGTTTCTCGACGAATGCCATGAGCATCGCGGCCGTGATGCACGCCTGGTCAGCGCCTGCTTCGGTGCAGCCGGACCGGTGTCGGATGCTCGCATCCAGATGACCAACCTGCCGTGGTGCCTGGATGCCGGCGCGATCGCCGCGGAGTTCGGCATCGGACGCGTGCTGCTGGTGAACGATTTCGAGGCGGCGGCGCGGGGGATCGAGGCGCTGGCTCCCGGCGACAGCGCCTTGTTGCAGCGCGGCGAACCTTTGCCCCACGGCGCGCGCGTGATCATTGGCGCAGGTTCCGGCCTCGGGGTGGCCTACGCGCTGCCGCAGGGGAAGCGCTACCAGGTGATGTTCGGAGAAGGCGGGCATGCCGGTTTCGCTCCTGCGGATGACGAGCAGATGCGGCTGTGGCAAACGCTGCACGCGCAGTTCGGGCGCGTCAGCGTCGAGCGCGTCGTCTCCGGGCCGGGCCTGGTGCGCATCTATGAGTTCCTGCGTGCCACTGTGCCCGAGCCGCCGGCGCTCAGGGAGAGCGTGCGCGCCGAAGGCGCGGCCGCGATCAGCCGCCATGCCCTCGAGCATGGCGACCCGCTCGCCTGCCGGACGCTCGATCTGTTCATCGCCTGTTATGGCGCGGCGGCAGGCGATCACGCCCTCAGCGTAACGGCGCGCGGCGGGGTCTACATCGCCGGCGGCATTGCGCCGAAAATCTTCAGCCGGCTGGCTGCCGGTGGTTTTATGGCGGCGTTCAACGCGAAAGGCCCGCATGCGCGACTGAATCTCAGGATGCCGGTGCGGGTTGTTACCACCGAACGCCTCGGACTGCTCGGCGCAGCGCTGATTGCGGCACGACGTTAGGCGTCGCCGCTTGACAATTGTCAATGCCGGGCCACCGCCGCTGGCTATGCTTTATTTTCGCAGGTGTGTCCACGAAAGGAGGCGGTCTATGCAAAGTACACAGACGCGTTCGCAGAAAGCCAAGGCGACGTCAACGGTGGCGGGTCGCGGCGTGCCGGTCGCGGCAAAGCCAAGGAAAGGCAACTCGGAAGCTCGTCCGGGATCCGGTCCGAGCGTCAGTGCGCAAGAGCGCGAATTGCTGGTTGCGCGGGCGGCGTATTTCCGCGCCGAGAAACGCGGCTTCGCCCCGGGCGGCGAATTGCAGGACTGGGTCGAGGCAGAGGCGGAAGTGCTGCGGCTGATCGGCTAACGCTATTGGCCCTGCACCGGTGCGAGAACGATCGCACCGAGCGGGGGTATGGTCACGCTGGCCGAGTAGGGCCGATTCATCCAGGCGCGTTCTTCGACCTCGATCCGACTGCCGTTGCCGACGTCGCTGCCGCCGTAGTAATGCGAATCGCTGTTGAAGATGTCGTGGTAGGCGCCGGGCCGCGGCAGCCCGATGCGGTAGCCGATGCGCGGAACCGGTGTGAAGTTGAGGATGACGATGACGAGCGCGCCATTGCGGCTGCGCCGCTCGAAACAGATTATCGACTGCTCGGCGTCATGACAATCGATCCACGCAAAACCCTCGGCGGCGTGATCGAGTTCGTGCAGCGCCGGGGTGTCGCGGTACAAGCGGTTCAGGTCGCGCGAAAGGCGCGCCATCCCGGCGTGCGCGGCATCGGCGAGCAGTGTCCAGTCGAGTTCGCCTTGCGCGGCCCATTCGCGCTCCTGGGCGAATTCGCTGCCCATGAAGTTGAGTTTCTTGCCCGGGGAGGTCATTTGGTAGGTGAACAGCAGCCGCAGGTTGGCCAGGCGCTGCCAGGCGTCACCTGGCATTTTCCCCAGCAGCGAGCCTTTGCCGTGGACGACTTCGTCATGCGACAGCGGCAGGACGAAGTTCTCGGTGTAGGCGTACAACTGGCCGAAGGTGAGTTGGTCGTGGTGAAAGCGCCGGTGCACCGGGTCGTGCCGCAGGTAGTCGAGCGTGTCGTGCATCCAGCCCATGTTCCACTTCAGCGTAAAGCCGAGGCCGCCAAGGTAGACCGGCCGCGACACCATCGGCCAGGCGGTCGATTCCTCGGCGATGCTGAGCGTGCCGGGGAAGTCGGCGTGGACCATGATGTTGAGTTCGCGCAGGAACTCGACGGCTTCGAGGTTCTCGTTGCCGCCATGGCGGTTGGGCAGCCATTCGCCGGCAGCCCGCGCGTAGTCGAGATAGAGCATGGAGGCGACGGCATCCACGCGCAGGCCGTCGAAATGGAACTGCGACAGCCAGTAATGCGCGCTCGACAGCAGGAAGCTGCGCACTTCGTTGCGGCCGTAGTTGAAGGTGTGGGTACCCCATTCTGGATGCAGGCCGAGGCGCGGGTCCGCGTGCTCGTACAGCGCGGTGCCGTCGAAACGGGCCAGCGCGAACTGGTCCCGCGGAAAATGTCCGGGAACCCAGTCGAGGATGACGCCCAGCCCGGCGGCGTGACAGCGGTCGACGAAGGCGCGCAGCTCATCGGCGCTGCCATAGCGGCTGGTGGCGGCGAAATAGCCGGTCGTCTGGTAACCCCAGGATTCGTCCAGCGGGTGCTCCGAGATCGGCATCAGCTCGATATGGGTGTAGCCCATGTCGGCGGCATAGGGGACGAGCGCGTCAGCGAGCTCGGTGTAGCGATAGCAGCGGCCGTCGGGATGGCGCCGCCACGAACCGGGGTGCACTTCGTAGATATTCAGCGGCGCGTGCAGCCAGTCGGTGCGCGCGCGCCGCTCGAGCCACCCGCCGTCGCCCCAAACATGCTGCGCCGGCTGGCTTACCCGCGCCGCCGTTGCCGGGCGCAGCTCGAAACTCTGAGCATAAGGGTCGGCTTTCACCACCACCGCGCCGCTGGCGCGATTGCGGATTTCGTACTTGTACAGCGTGCCGGCAGGCAATTGCGGCATGAACAGTTCCCACACCCCGCTGGCGCCGCGCGACTGCAGCGGATGCACGCGCCCGTCCCAATCGTTGAAATCGCCGACCACGCTCACGCGCTCGGCATTGGGCGCCCACACCGCGAAGCGCACGCCCGGCACGCCTTCGAGCGTCATCGGCCTCGCGCCGAGGGTGAGATAGGCCTGGTGCAAGCGGCCGGCGCCGAACAGATACAGATCGTCCTCGGAGAGCGTGAGCGGGAACGAATAGGGATCGAAGCACTCGCGCGTTGCGTTCCCTTCCTCGAAGCGCAGCCGGCAGGGCGACGCGGGAGGCGCGCCGAGCCGCACTTCGAAAAGCCCGGCTATGGCCCCGCGGGCAAGTGCCACCCAGCCGTCGGCCGTTGCCACTGCGGCCGCACGCGCATGCGGGTTGTAGGCGCGCACGCTCCAGACATCGCCGCGGCGCCGGGCGCCGAGACAGGCATACGGATCGTGCAGGCGCGCTCCGGCGAGCAGCACGAGTTGCGGCTCGGGTCCGACGGTGAGTGCGCCAGGCATCGTATGACGCGCCGATTATGCCGGCGGCAGTTGGCCGGGCTGAACGTGACGGAGGTCCATGTCGATGAGTATAGGCGAAGTTGAGATAAGGGGTCATATGGACGGCTTCGACCAGGGTGGTCCGGCGGTCGACCGCAGCGGAGGAAAGCAGCCGCAGCGGGAAGTCAGGCGCCTTGCCCATGACGCGCTCGCCATCATTCTCGCCGGCGGCCGCGGCTCGCGGCTGGCCGAGCTAACCGAATGGCGCGCCAAGCCGGCGGTGCCTTTCGGCGGCAAGTTCCGCATTATCGATTTTGCCCTGTCCAACTGCGTCAATTCCGGTGTCCGGCGCATCGGCATCTGCACGCAGTACAAGGCGCAGAGCCTGATCCGGCACGTGCAGCGCGGGTGGAGCTTTCTCGACGGCCGCTTCGGCGAGTTCGTCGAGTTGCTGCCGGCGCAGCAGCGCATCACCGAGGATTGGTACCGGGGCACCGCCGACGCGGTGTACCAGAACATCGACATCCTGCGCCGGCACGAGAAAAAGTACGTGCTGGTTCTCGCCGGGGATCATGTCTACAAAATGGACTACGCGCGCATGCTCGCCGACCATGTGGCCAGCCGGGCCGTCATGACCGTCGCCTGCATCGAAGTGCCCCTTGCCGACGCGAACCAGTTCGGAGTGATGACAGTGGACGCGAACCGGCGCATCACCGCCTTCGAGGAGAAGCCGGCGCGTCCCGCGCCCTTGCCGGGCCGCCCCGACCGGACGCTCGCCAGCATGGGCATCTATGTGTTCGACGAGGTCTTCCTGTATGAGCAGCTTATTTGCGATGCCGAAGACTGCGGTTCCAGCCATGATTTCGGCAAGGACCTCATTCCCCGGCTGATCGGGTCCGGTTTGCCGGTGCATGCGCACCACTTCCGCGACAGCTGCATCAACATGAGCAACGGCACACCGTACTGGCGGGATGTGGGCACGCTCGATGCCTACTGGGAAGCGAACATGGAACTGACGCGCGTCGTGCCCGATCTCAACCTGTACGACGACGACTGGCCGATCTGGACCTATCAGGAGCAGTTGCCGCCGGCGAAGTTCGTGTTCGACGACGACGGCCGGCGCGGCATGGCGGTCGATTCGCTGGTATCCGGTGGTTGTATCATCAGCGGCTCGGAAGTGCGGCGCTCGGTGCTGTTCTCCAATGTGCGCGTTCAAAATTACTGCGAAATCGAGGATTGCGTCATTCTGCCGAACGTCGAAATAGGCAATAATGTCACCCTGCGGCGAGCGGTCGTGGACAAACGCTGCCGCCTGCCCGACGGACTGAAAGTAGGAGTCGATCCCGAGATGGACCGCAAACGCTTTCATGTCACCGACCGGGGTGTGACCGTGATCGTCCCGGAGAGTCTTGGCCAACGAGTGCACCACCTGCGATGAGTTCCCCCCGCCCCCTCGATCTCGTGCTGGTGTGGCACCTGCACCAGCCGGACTACCGCGACCACGCCAGCGGCGAGTTCATGCTGCCCTGGGTCTACCTGCACGCGATCAAGGATTACACCGACATGGCCTGGCATCTCGAGCACCACCCGGGCATGCGCGCGGTGATCAACTGGGTGCCGGTACTGCTCGACCAGATGGAGGACTACGCCGATCAGTTCGCGAGCGGGAATCTGCGCGATCCCTTGCTGCGGCTGCTTGCACGCGACCATGCCGCTCCGCTGACCGAGGACGAGCGCGCGCTGGTGCTGGAGCGCTGTCTGCGCTCTAACAACGCAAGAATGATCGAGCCCTATCCGGCGTACAAGCACCTGCACGAGTTGTTCCGCCTGCTCGAGGCTCAAGGCG
>JADGRR010000357.1 GCA_017880745.1 Burkholderiales bacterium | reverse complement strand
TAAGCGATCGAGACGTGCGTTCCCTGCACATCGGTGCCAAATGCGATCCCACTTTTCCCCGCCAGCACAGTTGGATCGACGAAGAACTTGATCTTGGCAAGTTGAAGCGTATCTCGTCCCTTGAGCAGTGCATAGCTCAAGAGCGGGACGTGTGCCCGACCAAGGTTAACATTCCGATCACTCGCCTTCGGCATGACGTGATAATCGTTGAGCAGTACATCGAACGGGGCCGCGCCTATTGACGAGAAGTGATACGTCACCTTTGGCGTTATGACACCAAGTGTGTCGGTTTTTACGGCAGTAGTATCTACGTCTCGTGCGTTACTTGGTTTCCCAGCTAGCAACACAGGTTGCGTTGCTTTTGCCGAGTCGGAAACACGCGCTCCCGTTATAGAATCATTGGCAACGGAAATTGTGCTTGTATCGGTCGCTTGTCTAATCGGCACGACGGGTGATGGAAATAATTTCTGCGATACAAGGATGACAATCGCCGCCAGTGCCAGTGCAATAAGAAGTCGCTTTTCCATGAATTACAAAGGGATTACGGCACGGGGTCGTAGCCACCCGTACAGAATGGTTGGCATCGAGCAAGTCGATGAATAGTAAGTGCTGCGCCCTTCAGTGCACCGTGTCGTTCGAGTGCTTCGATCGCATATGCGGAGCAGCTCGGAAAGAATCGGCAGGAGGGGGGAAGAAGGGGACCCACGACTATTTGATAGCTCCGCACCAAAAAGACCAGAAGCCAACGCATCACGGCGCTTTGAATAGCCGGTGGGTGCGTACTCTCCCCGACTCGAGTTCACGCTCAAGGGAGGCAAAGGTAGCAGAATAGGCTTCGGGCCGAGCGCGAATGATTAGATCGACGGGAGGAATCCGCTTCAGGATGTTCAGGCGGGCGATTTCCCGGAGTCGTCGCTTCAGCTGATTCCGCTGCACGATGGAGTGGCCATGCTTGGGAATGACGAAGCCTATGCGGGGATGATGCAGAAGGGAAGCGACGACTCGGAGCTCGAGATGCTCGGTCCGAATCCGTTTCCCTTCCCGTAAAACAAGACGCAACTCAACTCCCCTCGTAAGCCGTTGGCTCCGTGGAAAGCGATTATCTACAGCGTCCGTCAGGCGCCTGCGTACTTCGAGGGAAGTTGCACGGTCAACTGTTTGCGTCCTTTCTTGCGGCGGCGGTTGAGTACATCCCGTCCCCAACGCGTAGCCATGCGTTCGCGAAAGCCGTGCGTGCGGATACGGCGCTTATTACGGGGTCGGTAGGTGGGCTTGCCCATGACAACTCCAACATGCAGTGCAGAGAAAAGTCGGTAAATGCAGAACGCTAAAGATAATGACCGCAGGGATATACGTCAACTAATCTCATACGGCTGATGATGCGGGCGAATATGTTGAATCAGAATGCTCGTTGACTTCCCGGTTGGGGCAGTCTACTTTCGCGTCCCATCGACTTTTCCACATCAAATAATGGCTTTAAGCGCAGAAGAAATTTGGACGCGACTTCTTGATCGAGCGCGTAATGATGGAGTCGCGCATCCCGATGATCAAGCACCTCGACGGTGTGTGCCACGTGTATATCGACGATGCCGCGGACCTGGACCAGGCGATACGCATCGCCGACAACGCCAAGACCCAGCGCTACGGCACCTGCAATACCATGGAAACGCTGCTCGTGGCGGAGGCGGTAGCGGCGCAGGTGCTGCCGCCGCTGGCGCAGATCTATTTCGACAAGGGCGTGGAGCTGCGCGGCGACGCGGCTGCGAGGAACATCGTGCCCGCGATCAAGCCCGCGAGCGAGGACGACTGGTACGCGGAATATCTCGCGCCGATCCTGGCGGTGCGCGTGGTGCAAGACATCGACCAGGCGATGGACCACATCGCCAAGTACGGCTCGGCGCACACCGACGCCATCGTCACCGAGGATCGGGAAAAAGCGCAAAGGTTTCTGCGCGAGGTCGATTCGAGTTCGGTGATGGTCAACGCCTCGACGCGCTTTGCCGACGGCTTCGAGTACGGCCTGGGCGCGGAAGTGGGCATTTCCACCGACAAGCTGCACGCGCGCGGGCCGGTGGGGCTGGAAGGCCTCACGTCGCAGAAGTACGTCGTCCTCGGCGATGGGCAGATAAGAACATAAGAGCGCCTGACAGAATTACCGTCAGGCGGCTGACTTAGGGGAGCACGAGGGGCCAAGGAAGGGGAGGGACCCTTCCTTTCCCTCCCTGGTCCCCTCGTATCGTTAGGAACAACAATGCAGCTCGTCTGGTACTTCGACTTCGTTTCGCCCTACTCGTACCTGCAGTTCGAGGCTTATCCCGAGCTGGTGCAGACGGCCGAACTGCGCCCGGTGCTGTTCGCGGGGCTCCTGAACCATTGGGGCGGCAAGGGTCCGGCCGAGGTGCCGGCGAAGCGGCTGCAGACCTACCGCTTCACCTACTGGCAGGCAGGCCAGCACGGCATCGCGATGACCTATCCGCCGGCGCACCCGTTCAATCCGATCCACGCGCTGCGCCTCGCGATCGCGCTCGATTGCCGCTACGATGCGATCAAGGCCATTTTCGAATTCATCTGGAAGGACGGCCGCTCGGTGACGGACGATTGGCCGGCGCTCGTCGAGCGGCTCGGCCTAAGCCTGGCCGCCGCCGATGCGATGATCGCGGCGCAGCGGGTGAAAGACGCGCTCGCCGCGAACGGCCGAAGGGCGATCGATCGCGGCGTGTACGGCGTACCCACCTTCGATACCGGCAAGGAGTTGTTCTGGGGACTGGATGCCACCGACATGCTGCTCGATTATCTCGAACACCCCGCGGTATTCGACGAGCCGGAGATGCGGCGCATCGCCGATCTGCCCGTCGGCGCCGCGCGCAAAACCTGAGCACCCGCGGCTTGAACGCCTCCAGCTCGAGCGCAGGCAACCGGAATGTCATCGGCATCCTCGGCGGCACCTTCGATCCGGTGCACCTGGGCCATGTCGCGCTGGCCGAAGCGGCGCTGCGGGGACTGCCGCTCGGCGAAGTCCTGTGGCTGCCCTCGGGCAGCCCCGGCCATCGCGCGCCGCCCGTCGCGAGCGCGCGCGACCGCCTGGCGATGCTGCGCCTGGCCACCGCCGGCAATCCGCGCTACCGCATCGACGACGTCGAGCTCGGCCTGAGCGAGCCCACCTACACCGTGCACTCCCTCACCCGGCTGCGCGCGCAGCTCGGCAACGGGCAGCCGCTCGCGCTGCTCCTGGGCAGCGATTCCTTCCTCAGCCTGCCGACCTGGCTGCGCTGGCGCGAGCTGTTCGACCTCGCGCATATCGCCGTCGCCAGCCGCCCGGACTATCTTCCGAGCGACGGCGGGCCGGCGCCCGAACTCTCGGCCGAGATCGCGCGCCGCTCGGCGCGGCCCGAACAGCTCGCCGCCAGCGCGGCGGGCAGGATCGTGCGCTTCGACATGCCGCCGGTGGCGATCTCGTCATCTGCCATCCGCGCGCAGCTTGCTGCAGTGCAGGACACGCGCCATTTGCTCCCCGCCGCGGTTCTCGCTTATATTCAGGCCCAGCATCTTTACTTGAAGGCCGGTCCGAACAAGGGGGCTGTGCCCCCTTGTCCCCCAGGGGGACTTGCTTCGCGGCGTAAATCCCCCAAATCAGAGTTCCCCTGAAGGAGACGCGCAAACCCTAATGGATATCCGCAAAATGGAAAAAGCGGTGGTCGCCGCGCTCGAAGACATCAAGGGCCGCGACATCGTCGTGCTCAAAGTCGCCCATCTCTCGCCCCTGTTCGAACGCATGATTATCGCCAGCGCCGACTCGACGCGCCAGGTCAAGGCGCTCGCCGACAACGTGCAGGACAAACTGAGGGCGGCGGGCGTCCACGTGCTCTCGGTGGAGGGCGAGCAGACGGGGGAGTGGGTCCTGGTCGACCTCGGTGCCATCATCGTCCACGTGATGCAGCCCACCATCCGCCAGTACTACAACCTGGAAGAGCTGTGGAACCAGCCCGAGCCGAAAAAAACGCGCGCGCGCAAGAAGGCGGCGCGATCGCATTCGGCCGCCGGCTGAGCACGCGCGCGAGCCCCCGATGAAACTCGTCGTGACAGCCGTCG
>JADGRR010000356.1 GCA_017880745.1 Burkholderiales bacterium | reverse complement strand
GCCCAGGTAGGCGGCGTGGCCGAGCGAGGTGAGGCCGGCGTAGCCCACCAGCAGGTTCAGGCTCAGCGCGAACAGCGCCGCGATCAGAATCTGGCTCGCGAGGTTGATGTAGTAATCGCCGGCGACGAACGGCAGCGCCGCGAGCGCGGCGACGACGGCGGCGAGGGCGGCCCGCTTCATGTGCTGATGCGGCCGAACAGGCCGCGCGGGCGGATCGCGAGCACGATGATCATCGGCAGAAACAGGATCATGTAGGCGAGGTCGGGCGTCAGCGTCTGGCCGAAGGTGTAGACGAAACCGATGAGAAAACTGCCGATGAAAGCGCCGATCAGGCTGCCGACCCCGCCCAGGATCACCACCACCAGCGCCAGCGGCAGCATGTCGGTATCGAGTCCGGGATAGACCGACAGGATCGGCCCGCCGAGCACGCCGCCTACGCCGACGAGGAAGGAACCCAGGCAGAACACCGCGGTAAACAACATCGACACCGGGATACCTACGCCGCGCGCCATCTCCATGTCGTCGACACCCGCGCGAATCATCGCGCCGGTGCGCGTTTTTTCCAGCAGCAGCCACAGGCCGCCAGCGAGCAGGATCGCGAACGCGACGACCGCGACACGGTATTTCGGAAACGCCGCCCCTTCGATGCGAAACACACCCTGCAGCCACTCGGGCGAGGGCAGCTGCTGCGGGTCACCGGTCCACAGCAGCAGGCAGCCGTCGGCGATGATGAAGGCGATGCCCAGCGTCGCCAGCACCTGCGCCAGCGGATTGCCTGCCAGCCGGCGCAGCACGAAGCGCTCGATCAGGCCGCCGAGCAGCGCCACGGCGAGGCCGGCGGCGAGCATCGCCAGGCCGAAGGAGTACCCCGCGCGCAGCACCGACAAGCCGACGTAGGCGCCGAGCATGAAGTAGGCGCCGTGAGCGAGATTGGCGATGCGCATCAGGCCGAAGATGAGGGAGAAGCCGGCAGAGAGCAGGAACAGCAGCCCGCCGAGCGACAGGCTGTTGAGGCTTTGGATGAGCCAGAACGCGAGCGGTTTGTCGAACATGATGCGGGCGGGAAACGGAAATGGAACAGCGCCACGCCCTGCGCATGACGCACGCAGGCCGCAGCGGCGCCGGTGCGCTTCAGGGCTCCAGGTTCTTGGCGGGCGGGACGTCGCGCGAATAAACCGGAGCGGCGAGGAAGGCCTTCGGATCGTAGGTCCAGAACTGGCTGGTATTCGGGTAGGCCTTTACGACCGTATTTACCAGTTTGCCGTTCTTGCGCTCGACCTTGCGAATGAACATGGTCATGACCGGATTGCCGTAGTCGTCGATTTTCCAATCGCCGCGCGCATCGTGCACCGTGCCCGGATTGCGCAGCGCCTTCATGAACGCTTCCTTCTCCTCGACCTTGCCGTTCACCGCTTTGGCGGCCGCCTCGACCAGCACGCCGGCGGAATACGCGCCCAGCGTGTAGTACCCCGGATCGACGCCGTACTCCTTGTTCACCGCGGCGACGAAGCGCTTGTTGTCGGGGGAGTCGATGCCGGCGGCGTACCAGCCGCCGGTGGTGACGCCGAGCGCCTCGTCGCCCATTTGCTTCAGGATGCCCTCGTCGGCGGTGGTCATGCTGCCCAGCACCGGCGCCTTCATGCCGTACTCCTTGTACTGCTTGAGGAAGCGCAGGCCGTTTGCACCGGCGAAGCCGGCGTACACCGCGTCGACATTCTGCTTCAGCTGGCCGATGTAGGAGCCGTAGTCGGCGACATTCAGCGGCGGCCAGAGCTTTTGCACCACTTTGCCGCCGTTGTCCTCGAACACGCGCTGGAACCCGGCTGCGGTCTCGTGGCCGTAGGCGAAATCGTCGGCGATCATGGCGATGCGCTTGTAGCCGAGGGTCTTCGCCGCGTACTCGCCGAGCGCCTGGTTCGGTTGCGCCGAACTGCCTACCGAGCGCACGAACCACGGGTTGACCTTGCGCTGCGTGAGATCTTCGGCCGCGGCGGAGTCGGCGACCGTGGGCGTCTTGGTCTGGCGAATGTAGTCGTCGATGGCGATCGCCTCGAACGCCGCCAGCGGCCCGATGATGACGTGCACATGGTTGCGCTCAACCAGCTCCTGCGTCTTGTTCTTGGCGCCCGCCGGGTTGCCGCCGGTGTCGGCAATGATGAGCTCGACCTTGCGTCCCGCAATGATGTTGTTGCGCTCCTTGAGAAACAGCTGGATGCCTTCCTCGAGCTGTCGCCCGCCGGCGGCGAGCGCGCCCGAGCGCACCGTCAGGAAACCGATGCGCAAAGGTTCGGTCTGGGCCTGTACCGATTGCGCCAGCAACAAGCATGCGGCTGCGGCGCCAAAAGCGCGCGCCACCGCCCGAAACGGTATCCGGAACATGAAGATCCTCCCAATTTAGTTCGAAGATTAAGCCTGCATTGCGCCGGATATTGTTGTCGTTATTGCGGCGGCGAAAAGATAGTAGCATGCGCCAAAGGCATGTCAACCACGGCCCTGGCCAATAGATTTCACCAGCGTCCGGCTTGCGGTAGACTGCCGGCTGTCAGAATAATCCACGCCGTTCCCAGGAGGAGCCATGATCCGTACCCGCCGGCTGTTGCTTGCCTGTCTTTGTCTTGCCTTCGAAGCAGCGCTGCCGTCGCGCGCGGCTTACGCGCAGGATGAGCCCATCCGCCTGGGATTTCTCACCGTGCGCACGGGCGCGCTCGCCGCCGGCGGGCGGCAGATGGAGGAAGGCATCCAGCTGTTTCTCAAGGAGCGCAACAACATCATTGCGGGACGCAAGGTCGAGCTCATCATTGCCGACACCGGTGGCAACCCGGCGGGCGCCAAGAACAAGACGCAGGAGCTGGTCGAGCGCAACAAGGTGCACGTCATCATCGGACCGCTGGCGACGTTCGAAGCGCTGGCGATCGACGATTACATTCTGCAGGCGAAGGTGCCGCTGATCACACCGACCTCGGCCGCGCAAAACGACCTGGCGCAGCAAAGGCGCAACGACTACGTGATTCACGCAGTCGGTACCGCGGCACAGCCGACGCACGTGCTAGGGCAGTACGCGGCGAAGAAGCTCGGTATGAAACGTGTCGCCATGATCGCCGACGATTTCACCTACGGCCACGAGGGCGCGGCCGGGTTCCACCGCGCGTTCGAGGACAACGGCGGCAGGATCGTGCAGAAGCTGTGGCCGCCGCTCAATGTATCCGACTACGGCTCCTATGTCGGCCAGCTCAAGACCAACGTCGATGGCGTGTACGCCGGCTTCGCCGGCACCAACGGCCTGCGCTTCCTCAAGCAATACAAGGAATACCAAATGAAAGCCACGGTGCTCGGCAATCCCACCTGCGTGGACGAGGGAATACTCAAGAACATGGGCGACGAAGCGCTGGGGGTGTATTCGGCGAGCTGGTATTCGGCCGGCATCGACTCGCCCGACAACAAGCGCTTCGTGCAGGCGATCCAGGCAGAGTACAAGGTCACCCCGGGCTTTTATACGGCCGGGACCTACACCGCCGGCCTGTTCCTCGAGGACGCGCTGAAGGCGATCAAGGGGCGCATCGAGGACAAGGCCGGTTTCGTGCGCGCGCTGCACGCCGCGCGCCTGACCCATGGGCCGATGGGACCGATCCGCATCGACGAGTACGGCAAACCGGTGTTGAACATGTACATCCGCAAGGTCGAACGCAAGGACGGGCAGCTCATCAACGCCATCGTCGACACCTTCCCCGATGTCAGCCAGTTCTGGACCTACGACCCGAAGCAGTTCCTCGCGGCCCCCACCTATTCGCGCGATGTTCCGCCGGCGAAGTATCTCGAATAGAGCGCGGCCGGATGCGGGGGCCGCTCCCGCCTTGGGGATTTACCAGGGGCACGGGCCCTGGTTCAGACCATGCCCGAATACCTTCAACTCCCGCTGTTCATGTTGATGTGGATCAAGGCATTGCAACGATAATCGCTGAATTCTGAATTGACCGTGCGCAGTCAAAGCCGTTATAATTCCGCCGTTTTGCAGCGAGGATAGCGGCGAGTGTGGCGAAAGTTCCGCCCGGTAATCGGGTCGCAAGTACTGGCCACGACAATCATCGCGTCGATCGCCGCCTGG
>JADGRR010000355.1 GCA_017880745.1 Burkholderiales bacterium | reverse complement strand
CCGCCGTTCGGCCCCGAGCGATGCCCGCACCGTCGTGCCCGTCCCCAACGGATGCGGCCGCCGCGTCTCGCTGTAGCGCCGCAGCAACGCGGCATCGCTCGCTTCCAGGTAAATCACCCGCGTCGGTATTGCCCGCTTCACCGACTTCAGGATCGCCGGTAGCTTCTCCAGTTGCGAACCCTCGCGCACATCCACCACCAGCGCGGTGCGCGGAATCTCTCCCGACTGCAACGCCAGTTCGGCAAAACGCGGAATCAGCTCCACCGGCAGATTGTCCACGCAATAGTAGCCGAGATCCTCGAAGGCCTTCAGCGCCGAAGCCTTCCCCGACCCGCTCATGCCGGTAATGATGACCAGTTCCGCCGCGGTGTGCGGTTCGCCCTTACGCCCGCGAACCAGCTTTCCCGTCGCATGCGTGACCTTCTTGAGTTTGCTGCGCAGTGGCATGCCGGAAATCTTAGCATTTCAGAGGGAGCAGGGACGGGAAGGAAAAATTAGCCAACAGGGTACTGCGTGACGTGGGGGACGCAATTGGTGAACGGGGGCCCTGGCAGACGATTGTCAACATCTTCTTGCAACCCGAAGGGCCGGCACGGCACCCTTGGACGGCTCGAGAGCTGGTGCAATGGCAATATTTCACCAACGACCATTCTAAGATAGCGCCAACTCCGCGGCTTTCATTGACTTGCCGGTTTCACCCACGTAAGATTCGCCACGAAACAATCGGCCAAACCATCGCGCACTACCGGGTCATCGAGAAGCTTGGCGGCGGCGTGGGCGTGGTCTATAAGGCCGAGGGGCCGTGATTAAGTCACAATTTCAAATATGAGGAGGCGTGATGCAGTTGCGCCTGGAGAGCCGCCCGGTCGGCGATGTCTTGATCGTCCAGTGCCACGGACGGATTGTGGCCGGGAATGAAGTCTTTACGTTGCACTCTTACGTGGGAGACTCCTTCGTCAAGTACAGCGACGTCGTGCTACAACTCGACCAAGTGGAGTTCGTCGACAGCAGTGGATTGGGAGCGATGGTGCGCCTGATGCAAGCCGCACGATCGAAGGGAGGAGACCTCAAACTCAGCGGAGTGCCTCCCAAGATCCGCAAAACGCTTGAAATGACCAGCCTGCTCTCACAATTTGAAACCTACGATTCGGTCGAAGAAGCGATCACGGCCGCCTATTTAGGCTCGCGATATTCGCGAGGAAAAACCGGGGACGCAAGGCCACGCATGCTTTGCGTTTACGAGTCGACGGATGTGTGCACGTTCCTGCGGGAGGTGCTGTGCAGCGCCGGATACAACGCCATGACCACTTTGAGCATCGACGACGCCCGCACCCTGCTCAAGGCCACGAAGGCGAAACTGGTGGTGATTTCCGCGCGCATGCAATCCGTACATGGCAAACCGACACGCAAGGCGCTGGAGGAAATTGATCCGGCCGTCTCTCTCCTGATATTGGACGAGAACTTTGCCAGCCAAGATCCCGGAGAGGCGGCGGAGAAACTCCTGAGCGACGTTGGCAGCCGGTTGCCAGCTCCGGATTAACGACCGGAGCGGATGGTGTGCCGGCGATTACACCACCTGTCTGGCAGATCGGTTCAAAAGTGTTGGATGGGTGTGCGTGCAAGCCCTGAAATCATGGCGTCGATTCGAATGGTGGGCGCTGTAGGATTTGAACCTACGACTTCCACCGTGTGAGGATGGCACTCTACCGCTGAGTTAAGCGCCCACTGTCTGCGGTTTTGCCATTGTAACAAATCGAGCCCACCCTTTCGGCATCTATCCAGCAACAGCCTACGCGCCTGGAATGCATTGCGGCTGTGCTACGCTCGGCGGAATGCAGTTCAACGCAACAACTGCCCGCGGCCGATTCCTACGCTGTCTTTTACTTCGCCAGCCAGCCGGGGCGCTGATCGTTTGCGTCATTTGTGCCGTCTGCGCTTCGGCGCAGGCTCACTTCCGCTTGCAGACGCGCCAAGTTGTCGAAGGCCGCCTGAAGGCGTTTTCCACCAAGAACAGCGAACGCGAAGCGCTGATCCGGAAGTGGTTCGCCGAATCCGGATGCAAGGACGCGAACCTCTCCGAGCAAGCGCTCGACCGCAAGCTTCCGCCGAACGTTATTTGCGTGTTGCCGGGCGAAACGCAGCAAGCCATCGTGGTGGGAGCCCATACCGATCACGTCGACAGCTCCGGCGATGGCGTGGTCGACAACTGGACAGGAGCGGCGTTGTTGCCCAGCCTGCTGTATAGCCTGAGCGCGCAGCCGCGTCATCACACGCTGGTCTTCGTCGGATTCTCGGGGGAGGAAAAGGGGCTGGTCGGATCGCGGTATTACGTGGATCACCTCACCAGCGAGCAGCGTGCGCACATCGAGGGCATGGTGAACTTCGATAGTTTGGGCCTCGGTCCGACCGAGGTCTGGGCCTCACACGCGGACAAAGCGCTGCTTGACGCGCTAGCCTCGGTTGCGATGGCCAGTAGACTCCCTGTGACCGCGGTGAACGTGGACAACCTCGGCACCGCCGATTCCGAATCGTTCGCTCGCTACCAGATCCCGCGCATCACCCTGCACTCGGTGACACAACAGACCTGGTCGATCCTGCATTCGCCCTTCGACAAGATGGCAGCCATCAGGATGAACGATTACTACGACAGCTACAAGCTGATCTCCGAGTATCTGGCGTATCTCGATGACGCGCTGAAACCGCCGCCTGCGAAGCCAGGCAGTGCGGCGCGCTAGCCCTAGCTATCGCCAGCTCACCGGAGCGCTTGCGCGGTCGTGTACAGCGCAACCAAACCCAGCAAAAGCACCGCCTCCTCAAACTTTTCCGACCACACATGCAGACGGTTGAATTCCATGCGCAGCGGATTGTCCAGAGGCACGGTATCGATGACGCCAACCTCGGCGCGAATGGCGTGCATCTTCGGAGAAATGGCGAACTGCGAGATTACCGTCAGCAGCAGCATCAGCACGATCAGGAGGTGCCGCGCCGCCAGCGGTCGCGCATTTCCCACGGCCATCCGGCTGTAGAGCATGGACGCGATCAGAAAAATAATTCCGGAAACGATGGCCATGTAGTGCAGCAAATCGAGCGAGCGTCCTACGATCGATCCTGCCATGTGGCGGGTCGGGAGCAGTCCGGGCGAAAAAGCGGTGGGCGCGAGTACGAATGCGAAAAAAATCAATCCGCCCAGCCAGACCACGAGCGACAAGAGCATGAGGAACCGGAGAAATGACATGAGTGAAATTATAGTTGTGCGAACACAGGTTTCAAGGTTTCAAGGACGAGCAAGAGTCTCTGCGATCTAGATCCTTGAAACTTTGAAACCTTGAAACCTGAATCGGTCAAGTTATCCACAGCCCCGAACCAGCGCTGTCACTTACTCCTGTGCGCGCAACTGTTTACCCTCATCCTTCCTCATTGTCCAGAGGAAATCATCCAAATGCAGCGTTCGCTGACGGCCACCGACGTGAATTTTGTTTCATTGCAGTCGGCAGTGTTCTGCGTGCAGTGTGAATTGCTTAGCGAAAACAACACGCCGCGGTGTCTGGCCTGCGGCAGTGGCGCGGTGCTGAGTCTTTCGCGCGTGCTCGGCGGATCGCTTCGCGGGCAGCAGACCGCGCATCTCATCGCGGATGCGGAACTGGACCGGCTGGTGCGGTCGCTGCTGTATACGGTCCCGCAAGTTGCGGAGGCCGGCGAAAATCAGATCGACGAATATGCGGTCGAGTTTCCCACAGCGGCAGGTTTCCCCACTCGCCATCGCATGCGGCCTCGCCATCATGGATCAGTCTCCGTGCCGCATGCGCTGATCAGTACTGATGAGATCAACGCCGGAGAAATTGATCTTGAGCCGGGTATCAGCATCATCGCGGAAAAGGCGCAGACTCTAACCGGCGCCACCGGGGCCGCCATCGCGCTGCGCCGGGGCAACGAAATTGTTTGCCGGGCGCGCACCGGCCGTACCGCTCCGGATATCGGCGTGCGCCTGCAAACCGATAGCGGACTCTCGGCCGAATGCGTGCGCACGGGCGAAGTGCTGCTGTGCCATGACGCCGAGTCGAACCCGCGAGTGGATTGGGCAAGTTGCCGGCGGATGGGCGTGCGC
>JADGRR010000354.1 GCA_017880745.1 Burkholderiales bacterium | reverse complement strand
ACGCGGCGCAAGTTTGCGGGGTGTTCGGCGGTCTCCAGCTGGTAGCTCATATCAATGCCTTCAATCGTAATGGATCAAGCCGTGGCCCAGCGCCGGCTCGCGCCCGGCAAGGATGTCATTGAGCGCCTTCCAGATGGCGTCGGCCGACGGCGGACAACCCGGAATGAAATAGTCGATTTTCACCACCTCGTGCAGGGGGCGCACCTTGGACAGCGGCAGAGGCAGTTCCGGGTCGTTCGGTATCAAGCCGTTGGCCAGACCCACGCTGGTGTGATACACCTCCTCCAGAATCAGCGGCAGGCTCAGATGGTTGCGCTGCGCCGGCAGGCCGCCGTTGATGGCGCAGGCGCCGATGGCGATCAAGGCCTTGCAGTTCCTGCGGAATTCGCGCAGCACATGCACGTTCTCCGCGTTGCACAAGCCGCCCTCGACGATGCCGATGTCGCACGCGCCGACCTGCTTGATGTCGGTCAGCGGCGTACGGTCGAATTCGACCAGTTCGAGCAGGTCGAACAGGCGTTCGTCGATGTCGAGAAACGAAGTGTGGCAGCCGAAACAGCCGGCAAGCGAGGTCGTGGCGACCCTGACTTTCCTGTTCACGGGTTTCTTCTTCACGGCGGTATCCATGTCTAGAGTTCCCACAATTCGAGGGGACACGTCCCCTCGTTATTCCCTAAATCGGGGACCGTTTCGAAAGCGCTGAAACGGTCTCCTGGTCTTTCTCGATCGCGGCGGAGGCATCGACATAGGCCGAGACCGGCTTCAGGTCGAACACCCGCCTGCCTATCGGGACGGTGAACCCCTTGTCCTTCCTCAGCATCACGCCCACCGGGCAGACATGGAGCGCCTTATCTTGCAGGCTAACGTCGGTATCGGCGAGGCGGCCCGATTTCGCGTTGACGATCAGATGCGTCTTGATGCCGCGCCCGGAGAGAGCGAACACGTTCTTCCCGTCGACGTCGCGGCTGGCGCGCACGCACAGCGAGCACAGGATGCAGCGATTGAAATCGAGCAGCACGTCCGGGTGCGAGGCATCGACCGGCCGGCTCGGAAAAAAGTGGTCGAAGTGAGCCGACATCATGCCCAGGTCATAGGCGGTCGCCTGCAGCTTGCAGTCGCCGCTTTTCTCGCACGACGGGCAGAAATGGTTGCCCTCGACGAACAGCATCTGCGTCAGCGTCCGGCGTTCGTCGTTCAGCGCCGGCGTATCGCTTTCGACCACCATGCCCGCCTGCGCCAGCGTGGTGCAGGAAGCGCTCTGGCGCCCGCCCACCTTGACGGTGCAAAGTTTGCACGAGCCGTGCGGCTTGAATTCCGGGTGGTAGCACAGGTGCGGTATGTAGACGCCCGCCGCCAGCGCCGCCTGGATGATGGTCTGCCCTTCGGCAAAGGCGATGCTCCTGCCGTCGAGGATGAAGCTCGCGCTCATGTTTTTTCCCCTGAGCCGATGTTGAAATGCGCCCCTGCATCGTCGCGCCCGGTCATCTGCCGCGCCGGTTCCAGGGCCCAATCGAGGTCGAATGCCGGCTCGAATTCCTTTTGCTGCAGGCGCCGCTCATAAGCCGGACGGAACTTGGCGATGGTATCGAGAACCGGATTGCAGGCCGAGTGGCCCAGCCCGCAGTGGCTCATCGACTGCAGGATGCGATTCAATTTCTCGATTTCAGCGAAATCGTAGGGCGAGCCATGACCATTCTTGAGCTTGTCCATGAGGTTCCGGAGCAGCGACGTGCCGACGCGGCAGGGCGTGCAGAAGCCGCAACTTTCATGGGCAAAGAAATGGACGAAATTGCGCGCCACCTCGAACATGTCGCGGCTATGGTCGAAGACCATGAAGGCACCGGCGGTCGGGATGTCCTCGAAGGCGATGCGGCGGCCGAATTCCGCCGCGGCAAGGCAAACGCCGGACGGGCCGCTGACCTGCACCGCCTGCACGTCGCCGGCACCGCACGCGTCGAGCACCTCGCTCACGCTCACGCCGTACGGGTATTCGTACAGTCCCGGCCGGGCGCAGTCGCCCGAGACGCTCAGAATCTTGGTGCCGGCCGACGCACTGGTGCCGATAGCGGCATACCAGGCGCCGCCGCGGTGAGCGATCAAACTGGACGCGGCAAAGGTCTCGACGTTGTTCACCACAGTCGGTTGATCGAGATAGCCGTGCGTGACCGGAAACGGCGGGCGATTGCGCGGCGTGCCGCGTTTGCCCTCCAGCGACTCGATCAGCGCCGACTCTTCACCGCATACGTAGGCGCCGGCACCCAGATGGATCTCTATATCGAAGTCGAATCCGGACCGCCCGAGTATGCCTGCGCCAAGCAGGTTGCGCTGTCGCCTGCGTTCCAGCACGGCATTCAGGTGATCGAGCAAGTAGCGGTATTCGCCCCGCAGATACAGCATGCCCTTCGCCGCGCCGACGACGAGCGCGCACAGCGTCATGCCCTCGAATACCATGTCGGCGTGGGAGGCGAGCAGCACGCGATCCTTGAACGTCCCGGGTTCGCCTTCGTCGGCATTGCACACCACATAGCGCGCTTTGCCTTGCGCGTTGCGGCAGGCCTCCCATTTGAGGCCCGTGGCGAAGCCCGCGCCGCCGCGCCCGCGCAGATTCGACGCCTTGACCTCGGCCAGCAGACCCTCCGGCCCGCGCGCGAGCGCGGCGGCAAGCGCTTCACCGGGCGCGAGTTCGTTGCCGAGAACAATGTGCTTGCGCCGCACCTGGTCCTCGACGCGAAAGTATTCGCGCGGCCAATCGGCGAGTGCGACCTTGTTGCGGATCAACTCGCACATTTCATCCACGCGTTGTCTGGTCACGCGGGTAATCGCGTAATTGTTCACCAGCAGCGCCGGCCCCTGGTCGCACATGCCGGTGCAGGAGGCAGTATCCACGCTCACCAGAGCGTCCTCGGAGGTCTTGCCGCGCTCGATCCACAACTGCCCGCACATGTACTCGAGCAGTTCCATGTTGCCGAGCATGCGATCGGTGATGTTGTCGCTGAAAAGGATGCGGTAACGGCCGCGCGAACGGGTATAGAGGAAGGCGTAGAAGCCTGCGACGCCCTCGATTTTGGTTCGGGGCAGGCCGAGCGCTTCCTGCAGGCGGTCGATCGCATCGGGTGAGATCCAGTCGCAGGCTTCCTGGATTTCGCGCAGCATTTGCAGGACGTAATGCGGATTGGCGCGATAACGCGCGACGGTGGCGGCAACGGCCTCTGCGACCGAGTCCAAACTTCCAGTCATGATGGCCTCTGTACCTGGTGATGATTACGCGCGGGCGCGAATCGCCAGGCGCAACCGCGCAATTCGTGCCGTGGTGTCCTGTCGGAGTGCATGGCGTTCCTAGCAGATCCTGGGCAATTGCTCGCCGGCGAGCCAGTCCACCATGCGCATTCCGCCGAAAGCGGTCTGCATTTGCACGAACCGGTGCGGGTCCTCGCATACTTCGCCGATCTGCGCGGCGTCACGGCCCAGCGGATGCGAGCGCATCGCGGCCAGCAGGCGCTCGGCATCCCGCTGGGCGCACACGGCGACCAGCTTGCCTTCGTTGGCCACGTACAGCGGATCCAGGCCGAGAAGCTCGCATGCCGCGCTCACTTGCGGCCGCACCGGGATCGCGGACTCGACAATGCGCATTCCCACTCCGGATTGCCGCGCGAACTCGTTCAGCGTCGTCGCCAATCCGCCCCGCGTCGGATCGCGCAGGCAGCGGATGCCCGGCACCGCCTCGACCATCGCCGCCACCAGGCCGTGCAGCGCCGCGGTGTCGGAGCAGATCGTAGTCCCAAACGAAAGGTTTTCGCGAAACGACATGATGGCCACGCCGTGATCGCCCATGGTTCCGGACACGATCACCCGGTCGCCCGGTCGCGCCCGGTCGCCCGATATATCGACCCCTGGCGGCACCACGCCCACGCCGGTAGTGGTAATGAACACACCATCGCCTTTGCCGCGCTCGACCACCTTGGTGTCCCCGGTGATCACGGACACCCCCGCTTCCTGCGCCGCGCCGGCCATCGACTCCACGATGCGCTTGAGCTCCGCCAGAGGAAAACCTTCCTCCAGAATGAATCCCGCCGCAAGGTAAAGCGGGCGCGCGCCCGACATCGCC
>JADGRR010000353.1 GCA_017880745.1 Burkholderiales bacterium | reverse complement strand
TGGTTTCCTGCCCCGGGGTGGGCGGGCACGATTGTTTTAGCGTCAGGACATAGCGCCTGGCCGCGCCATCGTACTTGCCCTCCACCTCGACTACCGGCGTGCCCGCCTGCTCGTACCAGCGGCGGAACTGGGTGAGATCGATGCCGCTTGCATCGTGCATCGCCTGCACGAATTCGTCGGTGGTCACCGCCTGGCCGTCGTGGCGGCGGAAATACAGGTCCATGCCGGCGCGAAACGCCTGCGGCCCGAGCAGCGTGTGCTGCATGCGCACCACTTCCGCGCCTTTCTCGTACACCGTCATGGTGTAGAAGTTGCGGATCTCCATGTAGGCGGCCGGGCGCACCGGGTGCGCCATCGGGCCGGCGTCCTCGGGAAACTGCGCCGCGCGCAGGCCGCGCACCTCCTGGATGCGCTGTACCGCGCGCGAGTACATATCGGCGCCGTACTCCTGGTCGCGGAACACGGTGAGACCTTCCTTCAGCGACAGCTGAAACCAGTCGCGGCAGGTGACGCGGTCGCCGGTCCAGTTGTGGAAGTACTCGTGCGCCACCACGCGGTCGATGTTCTGGTAGTCGATGTCGGTGGCGGTGTCGGGCCGGGCGAGCACGTACTTGGTGTTGAAAATGTTGAGGCCCTTGTTCTCCATTGCGCCGGAGTTGAAATCGCCCACCGCGACGATCATGTAGCCGTCGAGGTCCAGCTCCAGGCCGAATACGTCCTCGTCCCATTTCATCGCGCTCTTCAGGCAGCGCATGGCAAAGCCGCACTGGTCGAGCTTGCCCGGTTCGACATACAGCGTGAGCTTCGCCTCGCGCCCGGAGCGGGTGATGAAGCTGTCGTCCAGCCTTTCCAGCTTCGCCGCCACCATGGCGAAGAGATAGGACGGCTTGGGGAACGGGTCGTGCCATTTTGCCCAGTGCCGGCCGCCCGCCTCCACGCCCTCGGCGATCAGGTTGCCGTTCGAGAGCAGCACCGGATAGCGCTCGCGGTCGGCATGAATGGTGTTGGTGTAGCGCGCCATCACGTCCGGCCGGTCGATGAACCAGGTGATGCGGCGAAAGCCCTGCGCCTCGCACTGGGTGAAAAAGCCGTTGCTCGAGGCGTACAGGCCTTCGAGCCTGGTGTTGTTCTGCGGGCGGATGCGCGACACGGTCTCCAGCGTGAACCGCTCCGGCACCTTGTCGATGCGAAGGCTCTCCTCGCCGAGCTTGTATGCTCCCGGGGCCAGCAGCGAGCCGTCCAGCGCCACCGACACCAGCTCGATTTCGTCGCCGTCGAGCACCAGCGGCGCGCCGGCATCGGCGGACTTCGGATTTCGCGCCAGCGCCAGGGTGGAGCGCACCAACGCGTGGTCTTCGCGGATATCGACATCGAGATCGATGGTCGAGATCAGGAACGGGGGCGGGGTGTAGTCCTTGAGATAAACGGTCTTGGCTGGGGGTTCGCGCATGGGGAAAGTGCCGGGTTCGTGTGTGGAAGGTGCCAGTTTAACGGAACCGCTACCGGGCACGCGAAAAAGATCTATCAGGCTGTTGAAATTCGCTTCTCCGGCGGAACAAAATGCGTGTAGCCAAGACCGTCTCAGAGGGAAGCGAATTTCGGCAGCCTCCGAAATGGGGGATTTAAAAGGGGGCATGCCCCCTTTTTCAACACCCTGCTATAGTTGAAACATCATGAGGTAAGCGGAGTCTTGGATGCGCTGGTTCTATACTCTCCTGCTGGCCGCTTTCTGGCCGGTATGGCTCGCGGCAGCGCCGGCGCCGGTGCTGGTGCTGACGATCAACGGCGCGATCGGGCCCGCGACCGCCGACTACGTGCACCGCGGCATCGAACACGCGCGCGCCGAGGGGGCGCAACTGCTGGTGCTGCAGATGGACACCCCGGGCGGGCTGGACACCTCGATGCGCGCCATCATCAAGGATATTCTCGCCGCGCCGATGCCGGTGGCCGCATTCGTCGCTCCGGGCGGCGCTCGCGCTGCCAGCGCCGGAACCTACATTTTGTACGCCAGCCACGTCGCGGCGATGGCTCCGGCCACCAATCTTGGTGCGGCGACGCCGGTGGCGATCGGCGCGGTGTCCGGCGGGGGCAAGGAGGGCGAGGGCAAAGACGGCGCGGAGGGCAAAGCTGGCAAGAGCAGCGGGAAAGCCGGGGAGGTTTCCTCCGACACCATGACGCGCAAGCACGTGCACGATGCCGCGGCCTACATCCGCGGACTGGCGCAGATGCGCGGCCGCAACGTCGAATGGGGGGAACGCGCGGTGCGCGAGGCGGTGAGCCTGTCCTCGGCCGAGGCGCTGAAGCTCAAGGTCATCGATCTCGTGGCCGAGGATGTGCCGCAATTGTTGCAGCGTCTCGATGGCCGCAAGTTCAGCATCGCCGGAACCGAGCACGTGCTCGACACGGCCGGGGCGGTCGCCACCGCGTTCGAACCCGACTGGCGCACGCGGCTCTTGTCGGTGATCACCGATCCGAGCATTGCCTACATGCTGGTCCTGCTCGGCCTGTACGCCATCCTGTTCGAATTCTACAACCCCGGCATGGTGTTGCCGGGCGTGGTCGGCGCCATTTGCGTGCTGATCGCGCTGTACGCGTTCCAGATGCTGCCCGTCAACTACGCCGGTCTGGCCCTGATTCTGCTCGGCATCGGGTTCATGGTGAGCGAGGCGTTTTTCCCCACCTACGGCTCGCTCGGCGTCGGCGGGCTGATCGCCTTCGTCGTCGGTTCGGTGATCCTGATCGACACCGATATCCCGGGCTACGGCATTCCGTATGCGCTGATCGGCGGCTTCGCCGCGGCCAGCGCCGCATTCCTGATGCTGATGATCGGGGTGGCGCTCAAGGCGCGCCGCCGGCCGGTGGTGAGCGGACGCGAGGAGCTGATCGGCTCCGCGGGTGAGGTGCTGGAAGATTTCGAGCAGGAAGGCTGGGCCCGCGTCCACAGCGAGACCTGGCGCGTGCGCGCCGCCATGCCGCTCAAGGCCGGCCAGCGCGTGCGCATCGCGGCGATGGACGGCCTGGTGCTCGACGTCGTTCCCGAGTCCGGCCAGGGAGATGCGTGAGCCATCCCCGGCGATGCCCCAATGCATCTTTCCCGATTCGGAGCAAGCTCCGAAAAGGACAAACCCTCGATCAGTGTTTCCCAAGGAGGTTGAATCATGGTGTTCAGTTTCGGCTTAGGTGTGGTCATCGTCGTTGTGGTGTTGCTGGCGACTTCGCTGCGCATCCTGCGCGAGTACGAGCGCGGCGTGGTGTTCCAGTTGGGGCGCTTCTGGGCGGTGAAGGGGCCGGGGCTGATCGTGCTCATTCCGGTGGTGCAGCAAATGGTCCGCGTGGACCTGCGCACCGTGGTGCACGACGTGCCGCCGCAGGACGTGATCACGCGCGACAACGTCTCGGTCAAGGTGAATGCGGTAGTGTATTTCCGCGTGGTGGATGCGCAGAAGGCCATCATCCAGGTGGTCAACTTCCTCGAGGCGACCAGCCAACTCTCCCAGACCACGCTGCGCGCGGTGCTGGGAAAACACGAGCTCGACACGCTGCTCGCCGAGCGCGAGAAGCTCAACCTCGACATCCAGAAAACGCTCGATACCCAGACCGACGCCTGGGGCATCAAGGTGTCCACGGTCGAAATCAAACACGTGGACCTGAACGATTCCATGGTGCGCGCGATCGCGCGCCAGGCGGAAGCCGAGCGCGAGCGCCGCGCCAAAGTGATCCATGCCGAGGGCGAACTGCAGGCGTCGGAGAAGCTGCTGGCGGCGGCGCGCATGCTGGCGCAGCAGCCCGAGGCGATGCAGTTGCGCTACCTGCAGACCCTGAGCAACATCGCCGGGGACAAGTCCTCGACCATCGTGTTCCCGGTGCCGATGGATTTGATTACGCCGATGCTCGAGGCGTTGAAAAAACGCGGCGGGTAAGCGCCAGCCAGCACCGTCCTCCTGGCCCTCGCGGCTAAGGGCCAATGGCCTGGGACCATTCGCAAAATGAATTTTGCGACGGGACCGGGCCGCGGCGCACCGATACGTGCGAGCCGGCCGCGCGCTCAGGTGATGTTTACGTCGCGCGTCGTCCATCCGACGCGACAGGAACCGACCCGCAGGCTGATGACACCGCGG
>JADGRR010000352.1 GCA_017880745.1 Burkholderiales bacterium | reverse complement strand
AGTTCAATGGTCCGAGAGGTTCGAGCCCGGTGCGCCTCTCCATAGATGGCGAAAATGGGCTCTCCTGGCTACTACGGGTACCATTCGGCCAACCGCATCACCCATACAGATGCCACCCGAACCCGGAGCATTCGCTGCAGACTTGTGTTCCCACCATTCCTGTAGCTTTGCAGGATTCGCATTCATCCCAAATATCAGTAAGACCGCTCTTGTAAACCCCCGAGCAGCGTCTGTTGTTTACGGTCTTTATGCAGCGGCTATTCAGCAGCTCGTGCTTAGCCGTCAATGCATGACAGACGTTGCAAGCACCGGCAGGTTTAGGCTTTTTCTGAAGCTGCATGTTTGCTTTCGCTGAATACTCCGGGAGACGAGGCCATATTTGCGAAGCTACACTCAATGAACCGGGAAAACAATATTGCGGTGCGGCGGGCTCAGGTTCGCAGGGTCAATAGATCGCAGGTTCGATCGCTACACGCCCCACCAGTTTTTCAAACCCCGCGCGCACCGCCCCCGGCCGAGAGTGCTCAGCGTAGAATTTATGTATGATGCGTTGCTCGTTGTCGCGCCAGCCGGCTTGGTATCGACCGCGGTGCCAGACGCGATCTGGCGCTGGCTTATTCCCTGGAGTTATCGCGACGCGAGATCGTCTTCGTTTGCCGCCGCCTGCCTTACTCGCGGATTCTCAGTCCAGTCCTAGCATGCGGCCGATTTCCCTCAGGAAAATGCCCGCGCGCACGCCGTCCGCGCGAAGCTCCACGGCGGCCCGGTCGAACAATCCATGGACGGATTTCATCTTGTCCTCGATCATCGGGACAGGAGCATCGGCGCGGCCAAGCATCGCTTTCAGGTCTTGCACCTCCGAGCGCAACTGCGCGTACCTGGCGCTGTCTTCGGGCAACGCAGCGAGATTCTCCGAAATCTCCTCCACCAGTCTCTTGGCCCGATCGATATCGAATTCGCTCTTGTTCATAGCCGACATTATATCCTGGCGCGAATCTGGCGTTCTTTGCCGGAAGCCGCGGCGACCTAGCGGTAGACCAGAACCGGAAGCTTGCAGTGCGTGAGCACTTTGGTGGTTTCGCTGCCGATCAGCAGGCTGGCGATGCCGCGGCGGCCGTGGGAGGCCATGAAAATCAGGTCGCACTTGTTCGCCTTCGCGGCCTTGATGATCGCCTGATACGGCGAATCGCTGCTGGCGCGCACGGTGGTGCAGGGAACTTTTGCCGCTTCGGCCAATTGTTTCACCTGGCCGAGATATTTGTCCGCCGTCATTTTCACCCGCTTCGCGTATTCGGGGAGCGACACGAAAGTTGGGGGTATGAAATCGCCGGTAATGTCGGGCCGATATTCCGGCGTCGCGTAGAACGCCGTGATGCGCGCGCCGCCCGCCCTGGCGAAGCGAACGGCTGCCTTCGCTGCGCGCAATGAACGCGGCGACCCGTCGGTCGGGACCAGAATGTGTTTGAACATATCCGAGCTCCTTTGGCTGGAAGGACGCCCCCATGATAGCGGGCAAGACGGAGCTGCAATTGACAAAAGTCAATTCCGCCGGCGGCGGTCAAGGTGCGAAAGCGATGTCGGTCGGTACGGACGAATCGCCGAACGCCGGTGTGTGTCGCATCGCTCGAGCGCTTGCGGCGGAAGCGTGCGCGAAGATGGCGCGCGCTCGCCAGGCGGGCCCGATCGGAACCGTGGCGCAACCCTGCAGGTTTCGCTTGCCGAAGCGGGAGGGCGCGCCGATTTGCGCTGGCGTAGTGAAGCGACCAAGCGCGATGTATAGTGCAAAATCCGGTCCAATTTGAGTATGGGCAATGAGCGTATATCGGAAAATTCTTGTCCCCATAGATGGGAGTCCGACTTCGAACCGGGGGCTCATCGAGGCGATCGAACTGGCGAAGAATCAACACGCGACGCTGCGGCTGGTGCACGTCCTCGACGAACTCATCCTTGGGCCGGGCGCGGAGGCGGTGGTCTATCTCGGAAACACCGTGGACTTGCTGCGTGAGGCGGGGGAGCAGGTTGTTGCAAAGGCGGAAGCCGTGGTGCGAGAGTCTGGGTTGATATCGGAATCGGTCATCCTTGAAATCATGGGCGGGCGGGCGGCCGGCTCCATTGTGGAGGAGGCAAGGCAATGGGGAGCGGATCTCATCGTGCTCGGCACTCACGGCCGTCGCGGCGCCAGGCGATTTGTCATGGGAAGCGATGCCGAAGAAATCGTCAGAACCACACCGGTCCCGGTGCTGTTGGTACGAATGATACAGTAGGTGACCAAAGCGGTGAACCCGGTTGCTGCATGCGGCAACGATCCAACAGGAGACAAGGACCATGTACAAGAAAATCTTGGTGCCGATCGATGGAAGCCCCGCTTCCAATCTTGGCCTCAATGAGGCGATTAAATTAGCCAAGGACCAGGGCGCAAAGCTGCGCCTGTTTCATTTGGTGGACGAATACGTCGCCGTGTCCGGTACCGACGGCACAGTCTTGTATGCTGGTGATCTGCTCGAGGCTCTGCGTCAAAGCGGCAAGAAGATCATCGAGAAAGCGGAGGCCCTGGCCAGACGTAACGGGCTTACGCCCGAATCGGTCATGCGCGAGAGTTTCGGAGGCCGGGCGGCCGAATTCATCGTACAGCAGGCAAACAAGTGGGGGGCGGACCTTATCGTGCTCGGCACTCACGGCCGTCGCGGCGTTAAACGCATGGTCATGGGAAGCGATGCCGAACAGGTGGTCAGGACCGCGCGCGTTCCGGTGCTGTTGGTCAGATCGAAGGCGGCGCCGCGCGCTTCGGGTAAACCCTGATGCGAATGGCATGCCGGAAAGCGATGAGGGTAAGCGTGCTCGCCGCTGCGCCACCAAACGGGGCAAATCCACAGTATCCATCCGCAGGTGGCGCGTCGGTCGAACCAGATGCCGTCACGCAGGATACTGCGCCCGCTGCCTGGTGAGGCGGTCGAAGGGCGTTGAAATTTGAACTATTGCTCCAGCGCCTGCTTGTAGCGCTGACGCGCTGCATGTTCCTTCTTCACGTCGTCGATTTCGCGTATGACGCTGCCCACGTCGGCGGGTTTCTGCTTGCGCACAAAGCAACCCGTCAGCGTGATCTCGGGGTGCAGCTTGCCGCTCTCATAGATCGACCAGATCTCGCGGCCGTAATCGGTGGTTCGGAGTTCGGGGGCGAAGCGGCCGAAATAGGCCGTCAGGTTGTCGACGTCGCGCTCGAGCATGCTGCCGGCGCTGTTGTTGCCCGCGGCATCGACGGCTTGGGGGAGGTCGATAATGACCGGTCCGTCGCTGCCGACAAGCACATTGTATTCGGACAGGTCGCCGTGGACGATGCCGGCGCAAAGCATGCGCACGACCTGCATGATCAGTGCGTGATGGTATTCGCGCGCCTGCGCCGCGCTTAGCGCCAGATCGTTGAGCCTTGGAGCGGCGTTGCCGTGTTCGTCGGTCACCAGCTCCATCAGCAGGACGCCCTCGAGGAAGTTGTAGGGCTGCGGAACACGCACCCCAGCGGCGGCAAGACGGTGCAGGGCGTCTACCTCGGCGTTTTGCCATGCCTGCTCCTGCTCCTGGCGCCCGTAGCGGGAACCCTTTTCCATGGCGCGGGCGCGGCGGCTGTTCTTCACTTTGCGGCCTTCGGTGTACTGAACGTTCTGGCGGAAGCTGCGCTTGTTGGCCTCCTTGTACACCTTCGCGCAGCGGATATCTTCGCCGCAGCGGACTACGTAGACCTCGGCTTCTTTGCCGCTCATGAGTTGACGCATGACTTCGTCGACGAGGCCCTCATCGACCAGCGGCTCGATTCTTTTCGGAGTTTTCACGGGGCGCCTTTCTGCGCTGCTCTGGCGCTCAATGATGGTGTGGACAGGTGCAATCTTACGCTATCGGGGAAAAAGCCCCGCCGACCCGCAGGTTCAACGGGCTGATCAGGGCGGGATCGCCAACCCGACAAACACCAAGAACTGCCGGCCGACTCCTCGACGCGATCAGGGCTCTCCCTGACTTGGGGAGTTTCCGCGGGAGCGTCGCGCCCTTGTTCCGGCCATCCCGAATACGCGATTACTTGATTCAAGTCAAAGGCACTCATAACAAACTCGGCACGATTAACAGCTTCCG
>JADGRR010000351.1 GCA_017880745.1 Burkholderiales bacterium | reverse complement strand
CCGTGCGCAATCGACGATCTTGTAAAAAACCACCCCAAACCGCCCTTGTTTTTATACATAACCGCGTTTTCTGTACGGATGCGCTTTTTATCCGTACAGAAAACGTGGTTGGCGCGCGCAGCGCGCAAATCCACTTCTGGCATGCGACCATATTTGAGACGCCATACATACGAAGCGATCGTAGAATGATCGCAACAGCATCCAAGCGCAGATGGCCGTCGCTACAGATCGCCGTCGGTGATTGCGCCCAGGCTCGCGGTCGAGACCAGCTTCATGTATTTCGCGAGCAGCCCGCGGGTGTAACGCGGCTTGGGCGCCTTCCATTTCTTGCGCCGCGCCGCGAGCTCCTTGGCCGTGACGTTGAGCTGGATCAGGCGCTTTTTCGCGTCGATGGTGATGGAGTCGCCTTCCCTGATCAGCGCAATCGGTCCGCCGACATAGGCTTCCGGGGCGACGTGGCCCACCACCATGCCCCAGGTGCCGCCGGAAAAACGGCCGTCGGTGATCAGGCCCACCGATTCGCCCAGTCCCTGGCCGGTGAGCGCCGAGGTCGGTGCCAGCATTTCCTGCATCCCCGGGCCGCCTTTCGGACCCTCGTAGCGGATCACGACCACGTCGCCCGGCTTGATGCGCTTCGCCATGATTGCATCCATGCATTTGGGCTCGGAGTCGAACACCCGCGCAGGGCCGGTAATGGACGTTTTTTTCAACCCGGTGATCTTGGCCACGCAGCCTTCGGGCGCGAGGTTGCCCTTGAGGATGGCGAGATGGCCCTGCGCATACATCGGATTGTCCCAGGGGCGGATCACGTCCTGGTCGCTGCGCGGCGCGTCCGGGATCGCCGCCAGCTCCTCGGCCATGGTGCGGCCGGTGATGGTGAGGCACTCGCCATGCAGCAGCCCGTGCGCGAGCAGCATCTTCAGCACCTGCGGCACGCCGCCGGCGCGGTGGAAATCCACGGCGACATAGCGGCCCGAAGGCTTAAGGTCGCACAGCACCGGGACTTTGCGCCGCACCCGCTCGAAATCGTCGATGCTCCACTTCACACCCGCTGCCGAGGCGATCGCCAGGTAATGCAGCACGGCATTGGTGGAACCGCCGGTGGCCATCACCAGGCTGATCGCGTTCTCGATCGACTTGCGCGTGATGATTTGCCGCGGCAGGATCTGCTTATGGATGGCGTTGACCAGCACTTCGGCGGAGGCGGAGGCGGATACGGCCTTCTCCGCGTCGGGCGAGGCCATCTGCGACGAGCCCAGAAGGCTCATGCCCAGCGCCTCGAACGAGGAGGACATGGTGTTGGCGGTGAACATCCCGCCACAGGCGCCGACCGTGGGACAGGCGTTCTTCTCGATGCCGACGAAATCGTCCTTGCTCATCTTGCCGGCGGCGTAGGCGCCGACCGCCTCGAACGCGCTGACGATGGTAAGGTCCTGGCCCTTCCACTTGCCCGGCTTGATGGTTCCGGCGTAGACGTAGATGCCGGGGACGTTCATGCGCGCCATGGCCATCATGCCGCCGGGCATGTTCTTGTCGCAGCCGCCGCACACCAGCACGCCGTCCATCGCCTGGCCGTTGACCGAGGTTTCGATGCAGTCGGCGATCACCTCGCGCGAAACCAGGCTGTATTTCATCGCTTCGGTGCCCATGCCGATGCCGTCGGTGACAGTGGGGAAGCCGAACACCTGCGGCTTGGCCCCGGCGGCCTCGAGCGCGGCCATGGCGCGGTCCACCAGCGGTTGGATGCCGGCATTGCAGGGATTCATGGTCGAATGGCCATTGGCCACGCCGACGATGGGTTTGTCGAAATCGCCGTCGCGAAAGCCCACGGCGCGCAGCATGGCGCGGTTGGGCGAGCGGGCCACGCCCTGGGTGATGAGGCTGCTTCTGCGATTATCCGCCATGACTTTCTCCTTCGCTTTGCATATCGCTAAGAACCCGTTGCAAAATGAATATTGCAGCGAGCCGATCCAGGGGAGCATGAGGGGCCGAGGAAGGGGACGGACCCTTCGGTTTGCACTCGGATCCCCTGATTCAACCAGGTTCTAAATTTTCGTTGAAGGCTGAGACGATATCACCGGCTCCGGCCTGAGACAACCGAGTATCGCGCCGCCCGCGACGAGCACGAAGCCGGCGGCGTGATAGGGAAACAACTGCTCGCCGATGAACAGGGCGGCGAACACGCTGGAGAACACCGGCATCAGGTGGATCAGGATGCCGCCGCGGACCGCGCCCACCCGCTCGACGCCATAGCTGAACAGGACCGAGGAAACCAGGGTGGCCACCGCGCCGACATAGAGCACTCCCAGCAATTCACGCGCGCCCAAGTGCACGCCGCCGGCCTGCGCCCATTGGAGCGCGGCGAACGGCAGTGTCAGCAACTCGCCGATCAGCGACAGGGCGAACACGAAAGCGAGCAAAGACAGGGACTGCGGCCGGTCTTTGAGACGCAGGGTGTATATCGCCCAGATCACCATCGCGCCCAGCATCAGCAGGTCGCCGGAATTGAATTGCAGGTGCAGCAGCGCCCGCAGTTCGCCGTGCGCCAGGATCAGGAGCACGCCGGCGAGCGAGATTGCAAGCCCCGTCGCCTCCAACCGGCGCGGGCGACGGGCGTACCAACCCCAGCTGATCAGGATGATCAGCACCGGGATGGTCGAATTGAGCAGCCCCAGGTGGATGGCGGTGCTCGCGGAAAGTCCGGTATAGACCAGGGCGCTTTGCGGCGCGCTCCCCAGCAGCGACAGCGCCAGCAGCAGCTTCCAGTCGCGTGCAAGCGAGCGCAGGATCGCGCGCCTCTCCGGCCATACCAGCGGCAGCAGCACGACGAACACGACGGCCCAGCGCGCCGACGCCATGACCAGCGGCGGAACCGTGTTCATGAGAGCCCGCGACACGACGCCGTTGCTGCCCCACAGGGCGGTAGTGCAGACGAGCGCCAGGTAGGCGGGGGCGCGCGAGGAGGCGAGGGCGGAGGGCATGGTGCGTCGCGGCAACTGCGCTGCAGCGCAGATAGATTTTCCAATACAATGAGGGCTGCATTCTAATCCCCCGCAGGCATCGAACAGACGCCATGTTGACCCGTCCGCAGATCCATCCTATCGCTACCGGCCGATCACGTGCGATCGCGACCCAATTCTCGGACAAGGCGCACCGATGCTGATCCATCCCCAGATCGATCCCGTCGCGATCGCAATTGGCCCGCTGGCGGTGCGCTGGTACGGTCTGATGTATCTCGTCGGCTTCGGCATGGCCTTCCTGCTCGCCCGCAGCCGCATCAAGCAGGGCAAGAGCGGAAACATCTCGTTCGCGGTGTTCGACGACCTGTTCTTCTTCTGCGTGCTCGGCGTGGTCCTGGGCGGGCGCCTGGGCTACGTGCTGTTCTACAAGCCGGGCTACTATGTTTCGCACCCGCTGGAGGTCCTCGCCGTATGGCAGGGCGGAATGTCCTTTCACGGCGGGTTTCTGGGCGTGATTCTCGCCATGGTGTACATCGCGCGCAAACACGGGATCCGCTGGCTTGCGGTTACCGACTTCATCGCCCCGCTGGTTCCGCCCGCGCTGGCCGCCGGGCGCATCGGCAATTTCATCAACGGCGAGCTGTGGGGACGGGTTACCGACGTTCCCTGGGGCATGGTGTTTCGCGGCGCAGGCCCGCTGCCGCGCCATCCCTCGCAGCTGTATCAGTTTGCCCTCGAGGGCGTGCTGCTGTTCGTCATCCTGTGGCTGTATTCGGCCAAACCGCGCCCCAGGGGCGCGGTATCGGCGATGTTCCTGATCGGCTATGGGGTGCTGCGCTTCACCGCCGAATTCTTCCGCGAACCCGACGATTTCCTCGGCCTGTTGGCGCTCAACCTGTCCATGGGTCAGTGGCTCTCCCTGCCGATGATCCTGGCCGGCATCGCCATGCTCGCCTGGGCCGGGCGAAAGGTGTAGTCTATTTGCAAGGGGGACCAGCCATGGACGATGACGATGAAGCACTACACGCAGCGCTGAGACAGCGCATCGGCGAACTGCGGACCGAGCACGATGACCTGGACGACGCCATCGCGCGCCTGTCGGAAAATCCTCTGCCCGACCGACTGCGCCTGCAGCGGCTGAAAAAACGAAAGCTGCTGCTGAA
>JADGRR010000350.1 GCA_017880745.1 Burkholderiales bacterium | reverse complement strand
ATCGCCGCCATACGATGTTGCAAGTACGCGCAAGGTGTTCGACCTTGCTGCGCTATGGGCGCTTTCTGGCGGCGATTGCGGCATTTTTTCGAGCAGTCACCACGGATTGTGCGAAACGCTTGTTCAATAAACCGTCGATTCCGGACAGCGGATGGTTGAAGAAAACGAACATGCCTCCGGGCGGACACTCCAGGCGCCGGAACAGGAGATCGAGGAACTGAAACGGCGCGAAACCGAACTGGCGCGCTTGAACGAGCGCCGGCAAGACCTCAATCGTGCCAAAGCGGAATTTTTCGCAAACATCTCACGCGAGTTCCGCGCGCCGCTGACGCTGCTGTTGGGCCCCCTCCAGGACATTCTGGACAGCCCGGCGTCAGCGCTCGCGCCAACCAGCCGCAGTGTGCTCGAGGTGGCACAGCGCAATGCGCTGCGGTTGCTGAAGCTCGTCGATACGCTCCCCGATTTCTCCGCTATCGAGGGTGGACGCGCCGACGCCGTTCGCGAGCCGACCGATCTCGCCGCGTTCACCGCGGAGCTTGCCAGCAACTTCCGCCCGGCCTGTGACTGGGCGGTGTTGAGTCTCATCGTCGACTGTCCTCCCCTGCGCGAGCCGGTCTATTTGGATCGCGGCGCGTGGGAGAGGATCGTCCTCAATCTCGTTGCCAATGCCATTCAATTCACCGCCGAAGGGACCATAGAGGTACGGTTACGGATTCAGTATGGCATTGCGCAGCTGATCGTTAGCGACACCGGCATCGGCATTTCCGCCAGTGAGCTGCAGCACGTATTCGACCGTTTTCCGCACGTTGCGGGAGCGCGCACCGGCACCTCTGACAGTATCGGCTTCGGGCTGGCATTCGTGCGCGAGTTGGTGCAACAGCAAAACGGATCGATCGATGTGCAAAGCAAGGTCGGGCGCGGCACCACCTTCACCGTGCTGCTGCCGCTCGCCGCGCACCAATCGCCTGCCCACCCCGGAGCCCAGGCTGGCAGCGGAAGCGCGCCTGCGTCAGCGCCGATGCGCGCAAGCGCTTTCGCCGCCGAGGCCTTGCCTGGACTGCCCGACGCCGCAGTGCCGTCGAATGCACATCTGCCCACGGCCAAAGCAGCATCAAACCCCCGCGGCCACGTCGTGGTCGCCGAGGATAATGCCGAAATGCGGGCGTACCTCAGCTATGCGCTGGAGGCCGCCGGTTTCACCGTTGATGCGCTGCCGGACGGCGCTGCTGCGCTGGTGACCTGCCAGGCTCGGCCGCCGGATGCGGTAGTATCCGATGTGTCGATGCCGGGTCTGGATGGCTTCGAACTGATCGAGCACCTGCGTGCCGATGAGCGTACCGCTGTGATACCTGTACTGCTGCTTTCGGCCCATGCCGGCGAAGATTCGCGAATCGAGGGACTCGGGGCGGGCGCCGACGAATATCTGGTCAAGCCCTTGAGCAGTCGCGAGCTGGTGGCCCGGGTTGACGGCGCGGTTCGGCTGGCGCGACTGCGCCGGGAGACCGCGCAGCGCGAGCAGGCCGACTTCGAATCCTTGTTTTCGATGGCGCCCGACGGGATCATTGTGGTCGACCGCAATGGGAAAGTGCTGACGGCAAACGAGCGGGCGCAGCAACTTTTTGGCTACTCCCTGCAGGAGTTCCACGGACTGCAGATCGAGGCACTGATGCCGGAGAGCGCTCAGCGAGCCCACGTTGGACATCGCGAAACTTACCTGCGAGCACCATCGACGCGGCTGATGCGGCCAGTGCGGGAACTTCGAGGGAGGCGCCGGGATGGAAGCGAATTCTTCGCTGAAATCGGCCTGGCCCCGCTGCATTTCAAGAATCAAATCTGCACGGTTGCCAACGTGCGCGACGTTACCGAGCGCAAGCAGATTGAAACCGAGCGGGCCGCGCACGAGCAACGCTTCAGAGAGTTGTCGCACCGTCTGGTGGAGGTGCAGGAGGCTGAGCGTCGAAAACTTTCGACGGAGTTGCACGACCGGACCAGTCCCGGCCTGGCCGCGATCCAGATCAACCTGAAGATGCTCGACAACGTTCTGAGCAAGCGCGGAACTGACGATGTCAGGGCCCTGTTGGACGACACCGCCGGACTGATCGCCGACACAACAGTCAGCATCCGCGAAATCTCTTCCAACCTGCGGCCGACAGTCCTGGATGACGGCGGCTTGCTGCCAGCGCTGGCCGGATACGCGCAACAGTTCATGCAGCGGACGGGCATTTTGGTTCACCTGCATACGCAGGACGCGACGAGCGCGCTGACGCCGGCGGTGCAATCGAGCCTGTTCCGTATCGTCCAGGAAGCGCTGACGAACTGCGCCAAGCACGCCCAGGCCAGGAATGTCACCATCCGGTTGAGCACCGACAGCCGTCTGGTCTCGTTGGAGATCGCCGACGATGGTGTGGGCTTCGATTTGGACAAGCAGAGTACACCCGGGTTGGGGCTGCTGACGATGCGCGAACGGGCCGAGTTCGCTGGCGGCAGCTTTACCCTCGAAACCAAGCCGGGCCAAGGCACGCGTATCCGGGTGCTTGTCTAAGTGCCTAATGACGCTATAGTACGACCTTAGTCCACCCATTCCATGAAGTCGGCGGCGATGAGCTTGCGCGTTGCACTGATAGATGACCACCAGGCGTTCCGCGAAAGGCTGCGGGCGCTGCTGGAGGAAGACCGGAACATCGAGATCGTGGTGGAAGCTGGCAGCGGGGACGAGATTCTCGAAATCGCGCTGACGACCGAGATCGACGTCGCCTGTATGGATATCAGCATGCCGGGCATGAACGGGATCGAGGCCACGCGGCGCCTGCTTGCCAGCAAACCGGGAGTCAGAGTGATCGGATTGTCCGCTTATGCCGACCCGCACTATGTCGAGGCGATGCTGGACGCGGGTGCCGCGGGCTACTTCACCAAGGGAGACGTCGGCGAGGCACTGCTGCAGGCTATCCATACGGCAACGCCAGAGCGACCGTGTTTTGGTGCCGACATCTCGGTCCCGGTTGCAGCGAACGCCGCTGCGGCAACCCTGCCTGATAAAGCACCAGCGCATGCCGATACCGCCTCCCTTGGCCCCAAGGAGCTGGAGGTGCTGCTGCTGATCGCCAAAGGATTGGCGCCGCCGCAGATCGCGCGCACCCTGTCCATGGACCCCACCATGGTCGACGTCTATCGTCGGAACATTATGCGCAAATTGCAACTGGATAACGACGCCGCCCTGGCCGCATACGCGCGCCGTATCGGTCCCGGCCCCGGCTGAGCATCAGGCAGCAAACACACTCGCGCTGTCCCGTCCTTCGCCCGCTCACCACCGGCATGGCTATATTCCGAGTCTTTCCTGAACGTAATTGCCAATCAAGAACACCGTTGGGAATATCACTTCGTCTTCCAGCCTCTCGTGCATCCTGAGGCAATACGTGAATTCGACGATTTCTCTGTTGTCTTCCTGATGCGCCGCCAGCAGCAATGCCTGGATCGCAGGCGCGGTCGATCGGTGGTCATCATCCAGGGAGTCGCGCCAAGCGCCGAAGGCAGATACCAGCGGCAGGATGTCCGCCATCTCCGGTCGCACCTTGCCTGACGCCAGGTCACGCAGCAGCCCGAATACGGGAAAAACGGTTTCCTCTTCGCGCTCTAAATGCGGCAGACAGAGGCCTGCCAGCCGCCCGGCTGCTTCCCCGACTCTGCCAGGCATTGACGTTGCTCTGACCAGTTCAGCGCGCACCTCATCATGACCGAGTCTCAATGCTTCCGGAATCTTGAATATGCCCTGCCATTCGAATTTCGAGTACATCTTCGATCCTCTTCACTTGTTATATTGCCAATCGTCCGTGGCGACTCCGACATCGGGAAGACCGGCGGCTTGAGAAAGTTTTGTAACTCTGAGCCAGGACATGCTCGTCTTCACGCGCAGAATTCTCGGTGAAAATGGCAGGTGGCTTCTCGTTGTTGAAACAAATTGACCTCACGCAAGCATCGCTTGAGGACTTCCGACCGCAACTAGCGATGCATATTCCGTGCCAGGACAGATTCTCTGGCAGCGCATTGTTTTTGCGAAGTAAAATTCTTGCCACAAATGCGAAACAAGCCCATCCATTCCGCCGAATGGGCAAATGCCCCGAACAACGAGC
>JADGRR010000349.1 GCA_017880745.1 Burkholderiales bacterium | reverse complement strand
CGCCTTGGTTGCAGTCATTCGTTTCCCGCGCGTCATCCGAAGTACGCCGCGCGCACTTCGGCGTTCTCGGCCAGTTCCTTCGCCGTGCCCGACGCCACCACCCTGCCCTGCGACAGCACGTAGCCGTGGTGCGCGATCGCCAGGGTCTGGTGCACGTTCTGCTCCACCAGCAGCACGGTGATGCCGAGCTCGTTGATGCGCCGGATGACGGTGAAATTCTCCTTCACCAGCCGCGGCGACAATCCCAGCGATGGCTCGTCGATCAGGAGCAGCTTCGGCTCGCCCATCATGCCGCGGCCGATCGACAGCATCGCCTGCTCGCCGCCCGACATGGTGCCGGCGATCTGTGCCGCGCGCTCGGAAAGACGCGGAAAAATTCCGAACACCTGCTCGAGGCGGCCGGCGATCTTGCCCGCATCGCGCTCCTGGTAGGCGCCCAGGCGCAGGTTCTCCACTACGGAGAGTTTGGGGAACACCTTGCGCCCTTCCGGAATGCAGGCGATGCCGGTGGCGACGACGCGGTGCGTCGGCATGCCGGCGAGATCGGCGCCGTCGAACACCACGCGGCCGCGGCGCGGGGGCGTCAACCCCAGGATCGCCCGGATCAGCGTGCTCTTGCCCGAGCCATTCGACCCGAGGATGCAGGTGATGCTGCCCGCCGCCACTGTCAGCGACACGTCCTGCAGCACGTCGGCCTTGTCGTAGCCGGCATACACGTTCTCCACGGAGAGGAGGGCCGCGATGGTCATTCGGTCCCCAGGTAGGCTTCCTGCACCTCGCGGTCGGCGGCGACCCGGGCGTAGGGACCTTCGCAGATCTTCTGACCGTAGTTGAGCACGATGCAGCGCTCGGTGATGCGCTCGATCACGTTCATCTCGTGCTCGATGATGATGATCGCAAGGCCCGGCATGTGCTCGCGCACGATCAGGATGTCGTCCATCAGCTCACGCGTCTCTTCATGCGTCATGCCCGCCGAAGGTTCGTCCAGCAGTAGCAGCGTCGGCTGGCTGATCAGCGCGCGGCAGATTTCGATGCGCCTCCGGTCTATCATGTTGACGCTCGCCGCGGGCTCGAACAGCCGCACGGACAGCGATTGGCTGAAAGTCCGCACCAGTGCTTGCGCTGCGGCGTATTGCCCCTCGAACTGCGCCTGGAATGCACCGCGCCGGATGAGGTTGAACCACAGGCTGTGGTCGAGCCGGCGGTGGTTGCCGATCATGAGGTTGTCGAAAATCGACAGCGGCAGGCACAGGCGCGAACGCTGGAACGTCCGCGTCACGCCGGCGCGGTAGATTTCCTGAGCGCTCATGCGCGCCAGGTCCTGGCCGCGGTAGTCCACCCGGCCCTCGCTCGCCTGGTAGATGCCGGTGATCACGTTGAAGAACGTGGTCTTGCCCGAGCCGTTGGGCCCGATCAGGCCGAGGATCTCGCCCTCGTTCACTGAAAGGCTCAGTTGGTTCAGCGCGACGAGGCCGCCGAAGCGCATCGACAGGCCGTCGCAGGCGAGCAGCGTGCTCATTGGACTAGCTTGGCGCTTCGCGCCAAGGCCATATCAAAGATGCGGCCCTTGGGGCGGCCCGTCGGGCTCATGGCTTCCACCCCGGAAGATAGTCGCGCACCTGGCGCGGCATCAGCCCGCCCGGGCGGAACAAGAGGATCAGGATTACCAGCCCGGCGTACAGCAGCAGGCGATATTCCTGGATGAACTGCAGCTTCTCCGGCAGCATCACGACGACGGCTGCGGCCACGGTCAAGCCCCAGGGATTGCCGATGCCGCCCAAGAGCACGATCGACACCAGGATCAGCGAATCGCCGAAAGTGAAGCTGTTGGGCGCGACGAAGCCGGTCATCATCGCGTAAACCGCACCGGCCAAACCCGCGAGGAAATTGCCCAGGGTGAAGGCGGTGATTTTCCAGCGCGCCACGTCGATGCCGAAGGCGGCGCAGGCGGTCTCGTCCAGCCGCACCGCATCCAGCGCGAGGCCGATCCAGGAGCGCTCGAGGCGCCGCACCAGCATGAACGCAACCGCCGCCATGGCGAGCGCGAGCAGAACGTAGTTGGCGTAGAAGGAAATCTCCGTCTCCCCGAACACGAGGCCGTCGTTCAGCTTCCAGCCGAAAATCTCCATCCCCGGCAGCTTCATTCCCTGCGGCCCGCCGAGCGCGTCGTTCACTTCCAGGAACACGCGGAACAGGATGCCGAAGGCGATGGTGATCAGCGCCGCGTAGTGGCCGTAGGTGCGCAGCACCGGCAGGATCAATAGCGAGCCTATGACCGCGGCCATCAGGCCGCCGGCGAGCACCACCAGGAGGTGCGGCAGCGCAGTGTGGTTGGTCAGCACCGCCGCGGTGTAGCAGCCGATGCCGAAGAAGGCCGCGCCGGCGAAATTGACCACGCCGGCATAGCCGAACTGGATGTTGAGGCCGAGGCAGACCACGATGTAGAGCAGCACCGAGGCCAGCATCAACAGCGGAAAATGCTGGTCGTAGAACACGGCCGCGATGACCAGCACGCCGGCCACCACCGAGGCCTGCGCCGTGCGGCTATGGCCGGCGAAGGAAGCCGTCGCGAGCGCGTTCCAGCCGAAGCGCGCGAGCAGGAACAGCGCCACCGCCATGCCGATGCACAGGCCCAGGATCGCCGACTGGCTCTCGGCGTGCAGGAACAGCACGGCGAACAGCGTGACCCCGGCCATGCTGATGAGCGCTGGTGCGGCGGAAGCGGGATCGAACAGCCGCTTCATACGCGTTCGCTCTTCTTCTCGGCGATGAGCCCCGTGGGCCGCCAGGCCATGAACATGATCACCACGGCGAAGGCGAACACGTCCTTGTAGGCGGTGGAGGTGCCCGGGAACAGCGCCGGCAGCGACACCGCGCCTATGCTTTGCAGCGCGGAAAACAAGAACCCGCCGAGGATGGCGCCGTAGATGTTGCCCAGGCCGCCGATCACCGCCGCGGAGAAGCCGATGACCCCGAGCAGGAGGCCCATGCCGAAATTGATTTCGTTGTAGTACAGCCCGTTCATCAGCCCGCCCAGCGCCGCCATGCCCGAGCCGATGGCGAAGGTGAGCAGCACGATGAATTCGAAATTGATGCCCATGATGCGCGCCGTCTCCGCATCCTGCGCCACGGCGCGGATCGCCAGCCCGAGCTTGGTGCGGGTGATCACCAAGTGCACGGCGACGATGGCCGCAAACCCGGCGAGCAGCAGGATCATGCTGTCGGCGCGCAGGGTGAAACTGCCGAAACTGACGAAGTCTGCGGGCAGCAGGCGCGGAAACGGCTTGGGATTGGAGCCCTGCGGATAGAACAGGCGCACCACCTCGCGCAGCACCGAGCCCAGCATCAGCGTGATCAACAGCGTGTTGAGCGGCGGCGCCAGCCGCAGCGGCAGCACCAGGTATTTGGCGATCAGCGCGCCCAGGAGCGCCATCGACAGGCTCGCGACCACGGTCATCACCAGGAGTTGCGTCAGCGGCGAATCGATGCCCAGAGCCTCGAGGCCGAGGTAGGTAGCAAGCCCGGTGAAGGCGCCCACCATCAGCACGTCGCCATGGGAGAACTTGATCACGTCGAGCACGCCGAAGAACAGCGTGAATCCGACCGCCACCATGGCGTAGATCATGCCCAGCATCAGGCCGTTGAAAACGTATTGGCTGAGTAAGCCTAGTGTCATGGAAGGAATCTAAAGACTTTGCGCGCCGCGCGCGCCAACCACGTTTTCGGTACCGGTAAAAAGCATCGGTACCGAAAACGCGGTTATGGATAAAGGCAAGGGCGGTTTGGGTTGGCTTTTTTCCGAGATCCTCGATTGTGCACGGATGTGCTTTTCATCCGTGCGCAATCGAGGATCCGCGCGGACGGGGCGCCGTCCGCGCAAGAGGAGCCGCAGCAGCTCGTTTATGGTCAAAACGATGAAGGCTTGGCCTTGTTTTCGTACAAGAGCGCCGATTGAGCCCTACTCCCTTACTGCCCCTTCAGCTTGCGCTTGCCCGAACCGTACTCGCTGTCCTCCCACACCACCCACTTGCCGTCCTGCACCACGTACCTGGTGATCAGCGGCACGATGTTCTGGCCGTGATCGTCGAAGGTGACCTTGCCGATGATCGAGTCGCGGTCCCGGGTCTTGC
>JADGRR010000026.1 GCA_017880745.1 Burkholderiales bacterium | reverse complement strand
CTCTGCTCGAAAGCGCGCAGCTCGGCTTCGAGCGCGGCAAGTTCTCCGGCATTGAGCGTGCCGGTGAGGTCGGTGACGCGTGCCTTGAGCGGCGGCACTGCGATTTCGTCAGCAGCGCCGGCGGCCGGCGCAAACATCAGCGCCAGGATGGCGAAAAGGCGGATCAAAGCACGCATTAGGACGCGCAGCACGGCCCCGCGGCTCAGTTCACTTGGCCGGTGCGGGCGCGGCCGCAGGCTTGTCGAAATTCACCGTCGGCGGCTTGGCGATGGCCTTCTCGTCTTCGACCGCAAAATTGGGCTTCACCTGGTAGCTGAACGCCATCGCCGTCAGGTTGTTGGGAAAGGTGCGGATCAGGGTGTTGTATTCCTGCACCGACTTGATGTAGCGGTTGCGCGCCACCGTGATGCGGTTCTCGGTGCCTTCGAGCTGCGCCTGCAGATCGCGGAAATTCGCATCCGATTTCAGCTGCGGATAGTTTTCCGAAACCACCAGCAGCCGCGACAGCGCGCTCGAAAGGCCCGCCTGCGCTTGCTGGAACTTGGCGAACGCAGCAGGATCGTTGATCAGTTCGGGCGTCGCCTGGATGCTGCCCACGCGCGCGCGCGCCTCGGTCACCTGGATCAGGATCGTCTGCTCCTGTGCCGCGAATCCCTTCACTGTGTTCACCAGGTTCGGCACCAGGTCGGCGCGGCGCTGGTACTGGTTCAGCACTTCGGACCAGCTGGCCTTGATCTGTTCGTCGCCGCGCTGCATGTCGTTATAACCGCAGCCGGAGAGCCCCAGCGTGACTGCAGCCAGCACTATGCCCCATATTCTGCGCATGTGAATTCTCCTCGATAAGTTCTGCTGGCTAGTTGGGGGCACGCACGCCGATTTCAAGGCGCCGCGGCGCGGCTTCAGGCTTGTTCGCGCAATTCCGCCAGGGTGCGGCGGGCGAAGCAAAGATCTTCCCAGGCTTTCGCCTTGTCCGGCAGGTTGCGCAGCAGGTAGGCCGGATGATAGGTGACGATGAGCGGCACGCCCTGATAGCGGTGCAGGCGGCCGCGCAGCGAAGCGATGCTCGCGTCGGTGCCTAGCAGCGTCTGACAGGCAAAGCGCCCCATGGCGAGGATCAGCTTGGGCCGGATCAGTTCCACCTGACGCGCGAGAAACGGCGAGCATTGCGCCACTTCCGCGTGCTCGGGATTGCGGTTCCCCGGCGGCCGGCACTTGAGCACATTGGCAATATAGACGTTCTCTCCGCGCTTCAAGTCGATGCCGGCGAGCATGCCGTCGAGCAGCTTTCCCGCCTGCCCGACAAAGGGCTCGCCGCGTGCGTCTTCTTCGGCGCCTGGCGCCTCGCCCACCAGCAGCCAGTCGGCCTGCTCGTCGCCGACGCCGAAGACGGTCTGGATACAGGTTTTGCGCAGGCCGCAGGCCGTGCACGCGCCAACTGTGGCCTTGAGTTCAGTCCAGTCCATGCGCGCGATGCGCCCGGCACGATCATCCGCGGCCACCGCGGGTCGTGACGCGGCCGGCTTCGCCACGTTGGCCGGGACGACGCGTTCCTGTTGCTCCTCCCGCTGGGCTTCCGCGTCCCTGCTTTTCAGCCGCCATAGCGGCGTCAACCCGATTTCCTCGAGGAACAGTTCCCGGCGCGAAGTCATAATGGCAGGCCGAGGATCAGCGCGTCCTCGCGGCCAACCTGCGCCGGATAGTACTTGCGCCTCAGGCCCACCCGGTGGAATCCATGGCGCTCATACAGCCTCAGCGCGGCGGCATTGGACGGCCGCACTTCCAGGAAAATCAGCCCCACGCCGCGCCCGCGGGCAAGTTCGCACAGGCGCTGCAGCAACAGGCTGCCATAGCCCTGCTTCTGACAAGCCGCGGCAATGCTGAGGTTGAGCAAATGCGCCTCGTCAGCCGCCAGCATCATCACGGCATAGCCGATAAGCTCGCCATTGCGCGTATAGACTGAACAGTCGTAGCCGGCAGCGAGGGAATCGCGGAAATTCCCCAGGGTCCAGGGAAAAGCATAGATTGCGTTTTCGGTCGCCATCACCGCCGGCAGATCGGCCTCGGTCATGGCGCGCATGTCAATCACGGGTTTGAGTACGGCGCTCATCGTTCGCTGGTCTTCAGCGCGACTTTGTCGCGCACATAAAGCGGCGCAGCCGCGGCGGCATCTACGCCCTGCCCGGCGGCAAACACTGCTTGCGCCAGACGCAGCATCGCTGCGGCGTTCGGGATTGCGCCGGCATCGGTGCGCGAGATTTTGCCGGCGTAACACTGCGCCAGCGCCGTTGCATGCACGCGAAAACCGCTGCCGCACCCGACCCAATCCCTGCCTTCGACCTGCGGCACGCCGTGGGGCTGGTAAAGCGCGGGTGCATGCATTTCGATCCATTCACCGCCGCTCTTGCGATACGCGGCATGATACACCTCGCCCATGCGCGCATCGAGGCAGGCGATCACCTTGTCGGCGCCACAGTCCTCGGCCAGCGCGAGCAGCGTGCCAATGCCGGCTACCGGCAGGTTGCGCACCAGCGCCAACCCTTGCGCGATGCCGCAGGCGATACGCAGCCCGGTGAACGATCCGGGCCCGGCCCCGTACGCGATGCCGTCGATGGCCTGCATGTCGAGCGCCGCTTGCTGCAGCAACTCGCGCAGCGCCGGCAGCGCGAGTTCCGAGTGCCTTTGCCCGGCATGGAAGCTGCGTTCGAACACCTCGGCGCCGCGCGACACGGCGAGCGAACAGTATTCGGTGGAGGTTTCGAGCGCAACGAGATTCACGGCAGATGCTGGAACGCGATGGCGCATTTTAGCGCATCCGGCGCGCACTGCCGCATGCCCTTGACACCCTTCACCGCCGCGTCCAAGATGCGCCGAACCTGATTCAACGACGAGGGCAACAACATGAAACGAATTCTTGCTGCACTGGTATTGGCGCTGCTGGCCGGATCTGCCCTGGCGCAGGAGGCGTATCCCAGCCGGCATATCACCATGGTGGTACCCTTCCCGCCCGGCGGCGTCGCCGACCTCACCGGCCGTCCCACCGCGTTCGCAATGGACAAGGTGCTGAAGCAGCGCATCATCGTCGAAAACCGGGCCGGCGCCGGCGGCGCCATCGGCATGGCCTACGTCGCCAACGCCAAGCCCGACGGCTACACCATCATGATGGCGCTGTCCTCGATTTCCATCATCCCCGAAGCGGAGAAGCTGTTCGAGCGCAAGTCACCCTACCAGATGAGCCAGTTCGCGCCGATCGCGCTGATCTCGGCCGACCCCACCGTGCTGGTGGTGCGCAGCGACAGCCCGTGGAAGAGCGTGAAGGATCTGGTCGACGATGCGAAAAAACGCCCCGGCAAGATCAGCTTCAGTTCCTCCGGAATTTACGGCACCCTGCACATGGCGATGGAAATGTTCGCCCAGGCTGCCAATATCACGCTCTGGCACGTGCCCTACACCGGAGGCGGCCCGGCGATGAATGCGCTGGTCGGCGGCCACGTCGACGCGCTCGCCTCCGGCCCGTCCGCGGTGATCGGGCAGATCAAGGGCGGCAAGCTGCGGCCGCTGGCCACCTGGGGCGACAAGCGCCTCGCCGCGCTGCCCGACGTGCCCACGTTCAAGGAATTGGGTTACGACGTCGAATTCTACATTTGGTCGGGACTGTTCGCCCCCGCGGGCACGCCCGCGCCAGTGATGGCCGCGCTGCGCAACGCCGCAAAACAAGCGGTCGAGGATCCGGAGTTCAAGGCGATCATGGCCAAGATCGAGACGCCGGTCCACTACCTGGATGCGCCCGAGTTCCAGAAATTCTGGGACAAGGACGCGGCCATGCTCGCCGCAGCGGTCAAGCGCGTGGGCAAGGTGGAGGAAGACAAGAAGTAGGTTATAGGTGGCGACTCATATCCGATCCGCCGGTGTTGGGGAGTTGCGATATTGCGCGGACAAAAAACCGTCCGCGCGGATCATTGATTGCACACGGATGAAAAGCACATCGGCAGGCAATCGGCGATCCTGCCTAAAAGGAACGCCAAGCCGATCTTGCTTTTGCTAATAACCGTGTTTTTGGTACGGATGCGCTTTTTATCCGTACCAAAAACCGGGTTGGCGCGCGCAGCGCGCAAATCCGCTCGTGGCATGCCACAGTATTCAATACGCCCTAAGGACCTACGTGCGCGGCTCGGCGTCCAGCCGCACCGCCACGCCTTCCAGTCCCGGGCCGGCAGCGGGATAGCGCTGCATCACCAGCGGATCGTGCCCCGGCACGACGTAGCGCGGATCGTCGGCGAGTTCGCGCAGCCGGCGATAGCCCTCCACCATGGCGCCGACGTCGTGCACGATTGGGAACGGGCGCACCTGCTGCATGTTGGCGTACAGGTGCGTGGCATCCGACGCCAGCACGATCCAGCCGATGCGCGTGTGCACGCGCACCGACTGCATGCCCATGGTGTGGCCGCCGATGCGATGCAGCGACAAGCCGGGGGCGAGCAGCGCGTCGCCGTCGTGGAAGCGCACCCTGCCTTCGTACACCCGGCGCACCATGGCCACCACTTCGTCCACTTCGTACGCGTGCGCAAATACCGACTGCGCCATATGCCGGCCGGTGGCGTATTGCATTTCCTTATCCTGCAGGTGGAACGTCGCCTTGGGGAACAGGGCGAAATTGCCGACGTGGTCGTAGTGCAGGTGGGTGATGATCACGTCGCTCACTTCGGCAGCGTCCACCCCGAGGCGCTTCAAGCCGATGTCCGGCGCAAGCAGCATCTTGCGCCCGCGGCGCTCTGCCACCCGTGCGTCGAACCCGGTGTCGATGACGAAGCTGCGCGCAGGGCTTCGCGCCAGCCAGACGAAGTAGTCGAGCGGGCTGCCTTCTTCGTGCGGATCGGCGCCGATGAAATTGTCGGCCGCCTTGCGCGCCAGCGTGGCGTAACGGATGGCGTAGACCTCGTAGTTTTCAATGGCGTCCATTGTCTTCCCTGTTGGGTTCAATACCCGCGCGCATACGGACGGCGCCGGACAGAGCTTTGCGCGCGCCCTGCTGCATGTTATGTTCCTGCCTTCCCGGCGAAGCGCAAGTTTGGGAGCTCTCGCAGGGCGCGTCAAGCCGGCGCGGCGCGCGTTCGCAATTTTCGTGCTTTAATTTTTTCTTTGAAAGGCAACGATGAAGAAACACAGCATCGCCGTCATCGCGGGTGACGGCATAGGCAAGGAAGTGATGCCCGAGGGCGTGCGCGCGCTCGACGCGGCAGCGCGCAAATTCGGACTCTCGCTCGCGTTCGACCACTTCGACTGGAGCTGTGACAACTACGACAAGCACGGCTGGTGGATGCCGCCCGACTGGAAGGAGCGGATCGGCGGCCACGACTGCATTTTCTTCGGCGCCAGCGGCTGGCCCGCGCGGGTGCTGGATCACATCTCCTTGTGGGACTCGCTGATCAAGTTCCGGCGCGAGTTCGACCAGTACGTCAACCTGCGCCCGGTGCGGCTCATGCCCGGCGTGACTTGCCCGCTTGCCGGGCGCAAGGTGGGCGACATCGACTACTACGTGGTGCGCGAGAACACCGAAGGCGAATACTCCTCCATGGGCGGGCGCCTGTACGAGGGCACCGAGCGCGAGCTGGTGCAACAGATATCGACCTTCAGCCGCAAGGGCGTGGACCGCATCATGAAGTTCGCATTCGAATTGGCGATGACGCGGCCGCGCAAGGAAATCACTTCCGCCACCAAGTCGAATGGCATATCCATCACCATGCCCTACTGGGACGAGCGCTTCGCGGCCATGGCGAAGAACTATCCCGCAGTGAAGACCAGCCAGTACCACATCGACGGGCTCACCATCCAGATGGTGCTCAATCCGCAGCGCTTCGACGTGATCGTGGGCTCCAATCTGTTCGGCGACATCCTGTCCGACCTCGGTCCGGCGACCGCGGGCACCATCGGCATCGCGCCCTCTGGAAACATCAATCCCGAACGCGTGTTCCCGTCGCTGTTCGAGCCGGTGCACGGTTCGGCGCCGGACATCTACGGCAGGAAAATCGCCAATCCGATCGGGCAAATCTGGTCGGGAGCGATGCTGCTCGAGCATCTGGGCCACGCCGACGCCGGCGCCGCGATCCTGCGCGCGATCGAGGGCGTGCTGGTGGACGGTCCGCGCACGCCGGACCTCGGCGGGAAAGCCAGCACCGAAGACGTCGGCAGGGCTATCGCCTCGGCAATATGAAGAGCACAGCATCGGCCGCCGGGGACGCAAGCCTGAGACGCATGAAACCTGAACCCGCGGCGCCGTTCGCGCTTCATCGATCGCTTGACCTGAGAAACGAACGCACATGAAACTATACAAAATAGCCGCCATCCCCGGCGATGGCATAGGCAAGGAAGTCATCGCCGAAGGCATCAAGGTCCTCAATGCCCTCGCCGGGCAATCGAAGCGCTTCAAATTCAGCTTCCGCCAGTTTCCCTGGAGCAGCGACTATTACCTGAAGCACGGCTACTACATTCCCGCCGGCGGCCTGGACAAGTTGAAGAAGTTCGACGCCATTTTCTTTGGCGCCGTGGGCAGCCCCAAGGTGCCCGACCACATTTCGCTCTGGGGCCTCAGGCTGCCGATCTGCCAGGGCTTCGACCAGTACGCGAATGTGCGCCCGGCGCGGGTGCTCCCCGGGGTGCAAAGCCCGCTCCACAACGGCAAAGACATAGATTGGGTGATCATCCGCGAGAACACCGAGGGCGAGTACTCGGGCTCGGGCGGCCGCGTGCACCAGGGCCTGCCCGAGGAAATCGCCACCGAGACCTCGGTGTTCACCCGCTCAGGCGTGGAGCGCATTCACCGCTTCGCCTTCGAACTGGCGTCGAAGCGCCCCCGCAGGAATCTGACGCTGGTGACCAAATCCAATGCCCAGCGCCACGGCATGGTGCTGTGGGACGAAATCTTCCATGAAGTCGCAACGGACTATCCGAAGGTGAAGACGCAGCGCATCCTGGTCGATGCGGTGACCACAGTGATGACGCTGAAGCCGCAGTCGCTCGACGTGATCGTCGCGACCAACCTGCACGCCGACATCCTGTCCGATCTCGCTGCGGCGCTCTCCGGCAGCCTCGGCATTGCGCCCACCGCAAACCTGAATCCCGCGCGCAAATTCCCGTCGATGTTCGAGCCGATCCACGGTTCGGCCTTCGACATTGCCGGCAAAGGCATCGCCAATCCCATCGCCACGTTCTGGACCGCGGCGATGATGCTCGAGCACCTGGGCGAGGCGAAATCCGCGGCGCGGCTGATGCAGGCGATCGAAGCGGTCACGGCGAAGAAGATTTTCACCCCCGACCTGGGCGGCCGCGCGCGAACCGCCGACGTGACCCGGGCCGTGTGCAGTTTTCTGCGACAATAGCGGGACCAGGGGATCTGACCCCGAAGGAGCCGCGACGATGGAACTCAAGACGCCGACCCCGCTGCAGTCGGAGCATCAAGCGCTGCGTGCCGGGCTTGCGAACGCCGTCAAACTCGAGGGCCGCACCGGCAACGCTGCGCGGCTGTCGGCCAGGCTGATCGAGCGGCATTTTGCGAAGGAGGAAGAATTTGTCCTGCCGCCCTTGGGCCTGCTGCCGGCCCTGGCACAGGGCACGATCGAGGTGCAGATGGCGGCCGCGATCACGCTGGCAGCGAAACTGCACGATCAACTACCCGACCTGCTCGCGGAGCAGCGCGTCATCGTCGCCGCGGTGGAGGAGCTGATGGCGGCCGCGGAAGACGAAGGCCATCCGGAACTGGTCGAATTCGCCGAGCGGATGATGCTGCACGAAGAAATCGAACGGCAGATGTCCTACCCCGCGGCGATCCTGATCGGCAAATACCTGCAGTTGCGGCTCAAGACCTAGTCAAGGAGATAGCGATGAATATCGCCAACCACGTCGAGCGCATCGCGCGCGAGGCCCCCGGCCGCAAGGCCATCGTGTTCGAGGGACGTGACGTCAGATACGGCGCCCTCGACGCCTTTGCAAACGCCCTCGCCGGCGCGCTCAAGGCGAACGGCGTGCGCCGCGGCGACCGCATCGCGCTCTACCTGCCGAACATTCCGGCATTCATGCTCGCCTACCTCGCCGGGCAGAAGGTCGGGGCGATCGTGGTGTCGATCAACTCGATGTTCAAGTCGGAAGAGGTGAAGTACATCGTCAATGACTCCGGCGCCAGGCTCATGTTCACCACGGCCGAGCTTCTGCCCAACGTGCCGCGCGACCAATGCCCCGCGCTCGGAAAAATAGTGAACTGCGAGGGTGTGGCGGCGGGCGAGATCGGCCTGGGCGACTGGCTTGCCGCCGGCAAGGCGCAGTTCACGACCGAAGACATGAATCCGGACGACCCGGCCGCCCTGCTCTACTCCTCCGGCACCACCGGATTTCCGAAAGGCGTGACGCTCACCCACAACAACATCATCAGCAATACCCGCGCCGCCGTGCACTGCTCCGGCCACAGCAGTGCCGACCGGCTGGCGATATTCCTGCCGCTGTTCCACGTATTCGCGCAGAACTACATCATGAACGCCGGCTTCGAGGCGGGCGCGACGCTGGTGCTGTTCCGCCGCTTCGTGCCCGACGTGGTGCTCGAGGAAATCCAGCGCCAGCGCGTGACCATGTTCTTCGGCGTGCCGACCATCTACATCGCACTGCTTGGCGCCAACGTACCGAAGGAAAAGCTCGCCTCGATTCGCTACTATTTCTCCGCCGCAGCGACCATGCCGCAGGAGATATCGCGGCGCTGGACCGACACCTACGGACCCGCCGTCCACGAAGGCTACGGCCTCACCGAATGCTCGCCCTGCGCCGCTTACAACCACGTGTCCAGGCACAAGTTCGGCAGCGTCGGCACCGCGATCGAGGATTTCGAGGTCAAGATCTTCGACGAGAAGGACAAGGAAGTGGCGCGCGGCGAATGGGGCGAAATCGTGATGCGCGGCCCCGGCGTGATGAAGGAGTACTGGGGCAAGCCCGAGGAGACGGCGCAGGCGCTCCGGAGCGGCTGGCTGCATTCGGGCGACATCGGCAGCATGGATGAGGACGGCTATGTATTCATCGTCGACCGGGTGAAGGACATGATCAACGTGTCCGGCTTCAAGGTCTGGCCGGCCGAGGTGGAGAACTATCTGTACCAGATTCCCGAGATCAGGGAAGTGGCGGTGTACGGCATACCCGACCCGCTCAAGGGCGAGGCCGTCTGCGCCGCCGTGGTGCCCAAGGAGGGCGCGCAGCTGACCCCGGAATACGTCATCGACTGGTGCCGGGAAAAGCTCGCCGCCTACAAGACGCCGGCGCGCGTCGACATCGTCAAGGAACTGCCGAAGAGCGCCACGGGCAAGATCCTGAAGCGCATGCTGCGCCAGCAACAATAGGCTCCTCCCGGCCACGGTCGGCATGAGCACCGTGACCCTGCCGCTGTGGCTGGTCGTCCTCGTCGGCGCGCTTGCGCTCGTCGGGCTGCTCGACCGGCTGCTCGTCCCCAGCGTGCGCTGGTTCATTCGCAGCCGCGCGAACAAAGTGCTGGACGAAGTCAGCTCGCGCCTGAGGATCGAAATACGCCCGTTCCAGCACACCCGCCGCCAGGCGCTGATCGACCGGCTGCTGTACGACGACAAGGTGCAGCAGGCAGCCGCAGCCTGCATGCGCGCGCAGAACCTGCCGCGCGAACTCGTGATGGCGCGGATCCGGGGCTACGCGCGCGAGATCGTGCCCGCCTTCAACGCCTATTTCTATTTCCGCGTCGGCTACTGGCTGGGGCGGAAAATCGCCCGCCTGCTCTACCGCGTGCGCGTCGGCTACACCGACACCGAAGGGCTTGCGCGCGTGCCGCCGAACGCGACGGTGGTGTTCGTGATGAACCATCGCAGCAACATGGACTACATTCTCGCCGCCTACCTGGTCGCCGATCAGGCGGCGCTGTCCTACGCGGTGGGGGAATGGGCGCGCATCTGGCCGCTGCAGCAACTGATCCGTTCCATGGGCGCCTACTTCGTGCGGCGCAACTCGCGCGACGAGCTCTACCGCAAAGTGCTGGAGCGCTACATCGTCATGGCCACCGAAGCCGGCGTGACCCAGGCGCTGTATCCGGAAGGCAGCCTCACGCGCGACGGCAGGATGCGCGCGCCCAAGCTCGGCGCCCTCGACTACATGGTGCGCGGCTTCAACCCCGAGGGCGAGCGCGATCTGGTGTTCATTCCCCTGGGCATCAACTACGACCGCACGCTGGAGGATCGCACGCTGCTGCTTGGCCTTGACCAGAACGCGAAGAAACCCGGCGCCCTCCGAGCGGCATGGAACACGCTCGCATTTGCGGCACGTCAGGCGAACCTGATGATCAAGAACGAATGGCACCGCTTCGGCTACGCCTGCGTCAATTTCGGCACGCCGGTTTCGATGCGCGAATTCGTGCGCGTGCGCGGCATCGATATCCGCAAGTTGGGGAAGGAGGAGCGCTACGCGCGCATCGCCGAACTGGGAGACCATCTGATGCACAGCGTCGGCAAGCTGATCCCGGTGCTGCCGGTGCCGCTGGTGGCGCTGGTATTCGAGCGCAGTGCGGGCAAGGCTCTGTCCGAACTCGAGATCAAATCGGAGGTGGAGAGCTTGATCGAACGCCTGGAAGCGGCGGGCGCCCATGTCTATATCCCGCGCCGCGACCGCGATTACGCCATCACGGCGGGACTGCGCATGATGCTGCTGCGCCGCCTGGTCGCAGAGCGCGACGGCCTGTATGCCGTCGAACCCGCGCAAGCGGCTTTGCTCGGCTACTACGCCAACTCGATTGCGCACCTGCTGCCGGCGTGATGCCGCGCGCCTGCCGCCGGTTGCGCTCGTCCTGCGCCTCGAACCAGAGCGCGTAGAGGATTGCCGGCAACACCGCAACGGCCAGTGACGCTGCGCGCGCCGGAACTATTTCATCGCCGCGGTCCAGGGAACGCCGATGACGAGCAAGGCGACGATGAAGATCACCCCGAAAATTGCGCCCAGACGCCAGAAGTCGCGGCCGGAAACGTAGCCGCTGCCGTAGTACACCGGACTCGGCCCGGTCGCGTACGGCGTCAGGATGCCCATGATGCCCAGCGTGAGCACGAGCAGCATGGTGAGCTGCGCCACCGGCATGCCGGGAATCGCGGCGCCGGCGGCCAGCATCACGGGCAGCATCGCCGTCGTGTGCGCGGTGATGCTGGCAAACATGTAGTGGGTGAAGAAGAACACCAGCACCAGCACGATCATCGCGGTGGTCGGCGCGATGCCGCCGAGGTGGCCGGCGAGCGCCTTGGCGAACCAGCCGACGAATCCGGTGCGGCCGAGCCCGTCGGCGAGCGCCACCAGCGTGGCAAACCAGACGAGCGTGTTCCACGCCTGCTTGTTGGCGAGCATGTCGTCCCAGGTGAGGACGCCGACGATCAGCATCAGCGACACCACCACCAGCGCCGCGGTGGTCGCATCGACCCACGCGCCGCCGAAAATCCACAGAGCGAGTGCGATCAGCACCAGCACCGACAGTTCGACTTCGCGCCGCGTCAGCGCACCCATCTTGTCGAGTTCGGCGCCGGCCCACTTCGGCACTTCGTGGCCCTCTTTCACTTCCGGCGGGTAGATCAGGTAGACCAGCAGCGGCAGCACCAGCAGCAGCAGGATGCCGACCGGGGCGAAGGCCATGAACCACTGCGTCCAGGATATGTCGACCTTGGCGATCTTCTTCGCCAGTTCGACCGCCAGGAGATTGGGCGCCAGCGCCGTGAGGAACATCGAACTGGTGACGCAGGTGACGGCAAGCGCGGTCCACATCAGGTAGCCGCCGATGCGCCGGCTCGACGGGTCGTTCGGCTTCGAGTCGTAGAGCGGTGGCAGGTTCCGGATCACGGGGAAGATCGTGCCGCCGCTGCGCGCCGTATTCGACGGCGTGAACGGCGCGAGGATCAGGTCGGCGATCGCGATCGCGTAGCCGAGCGTCAGCGTACGCCGCCCCAGCGCCTTGACCAGCAGCAAAGCGATGCGCCGGCCGAGGCCGGCCTTGTCGTAGCCCAGCGCAAACATGAACGCGGCGAAAATCAGCCAGACAGTGCCGTTGGAGAAGCCCGACAGGGCCCATTTGAGCGCCTCTGCCGGAGCCTTGAAGCCCGGCTTGGCGAGCTGATCCGGCGCGAACAGCACGAACGTGCACAGGACGGTCGCGAGGGTCACGCCGATCACGCCGATCGCCGCGCCGGGCAAGGGTTCGAGCATCAGCGCGACGATCACGCCGGCGAAGATGGCGAAGTAGTACCACGCATGTTGCGGCAGGCCCTCGGGCGCCGGAATCAGCGCGAGGACGACAGCGACCAGCAGCGGAACCATAGCTTTCCAAGACGATTTCACGATTGAGCTCCCGAAGATTCCGCCCGGCGGGATGTGAGCCGGGCGCGTCGAAAGCCATCTTATCGGCCGGCCGGCCGTAAGGATTGACAACTATCAATTCGGGGCCGAATTGGGATTTGCCGGCTCGCGCAAGACGATGCTGAAGCGCTGCTTGCTATGACGCCTTGCCCGCGCCGGGCCGCCATTCCTTCACCAGGCGCATGAGCTTCATCGCGTCGCGGCCGAGCATCGCGCTGGTGGTCAGATAGCCGCCCATCAAGGCCCCGCCCACGCCGGCCGAGACCACGTCCTGTCCGGTCAGATACAAGCCCGTCACCGGCGTCACCGGGTGCAGCCACTCCTGGTTGAAGCGCTGCACGTCGTGATCCAGGCCGTAAATCGCGCCGCGGCTGCTCTGATCGAACCAGCTGGTCGACAGCGGCGTGGACAGTTCCGCGTATGCCAGCGCCCCGCGCAGCTGCGGCAGCTGCTGATACAGCGCCTCGAGCAGACGCCCCTGCAGCCTGCCTTTCAGCGCCTCGTAGTCCGACCCGCGCTTGTGCCAGGTGGTCTCCGCCCATTGCGCGAACGGCTCCCACGGACCCATGGTCAGCACTTCCACGGTGCTCTTGTCCGGGTAGCGCGCATCCCATTGCGGGTCCTTGGCCGAAGGAAAGGAAATGTAGAGCATCGGGAACGGCGCATCCAGGTCCTGCGCGAACCGCGCCACATTGCCCTCGTGGTCGATCGAGGGATAGACCCAGAGGTTGGTGCGCCGCAGGCCGAGCGCGGCCGCGCTGCCCTTGAATCCGGCATACAGGCACAGATGCGCGGCGGAAGGCTTCACTTTGGCCAGCTTCCCGGCATAGCCGTAGCGCTCGCGCTCCGCCTGCGGCAGCAGTTGCCCGAAGGTGACGCGCGCGCCGGCATCGCTCACCACGGCTTTGGCGTGCAATTGATCGCCGTTCGCCATGAGCACGCCCGTCGCGCGTCCGTTCTCGATCAGGATTTCCTTCACCCTGGCATAGGTGAACACCTCGCCGCCGGCGGCGCGGATCACCGGGATGATGCTGTCGGCGATGCGCCAGGACCCGCCCACGGGATAGTTGCCGCCGTCGAAATAGTGCTTCACCACCGACGCGTGCATCATGAACGCGGCGTCGCGCGGCACCATGCCGTAGTCGCCCCACTGGCCGGTGAGGACGCTGATCAACTCCTGGTTGCGCGTGAGCCCTTCGAGCACCTCGCGCACCGTCTGGAAGCAGGCCTTGGGTACCATCAGTGGACGCAGGGCGTTATAGGCGCGGGCGGCAAGGCGCGGCATCGCCTGGCCGGCAAAGAATTTCTGCGCCGAGCGCGCGACGCGCTCGATCAGCGCGAGATAGGCGTCGATCGCCTGCGCCTCGTGCGGAAAATGGGTTTTCAACGACGCCGCGAGGTTCTCCCGGCCGGCAATAAAATCGACTGCGCGCTTGCCGATGATGATGCGGTCGTACACCGCGTCCATCGGCGCCCACTGCAGCTTGCCGTCCGAGATCACGTCGAAAATCCGGCGCAGCGTGTTGTGCGGCTTGTGCACGTCGCCGATGTAATGC
>JADGRR010000348.1 GCA_017880745.1 Burkholderiales bacterium | reverse complement strand
CAGGCGCTGCAGATAGCCCTGCGGCGGAACCAGCACCCCGCCCGCGCCCGATACGGGCTCCACGATCACGGCGGCGATGTTGGATGCATCGTGCAAAGGGATGATGCGGGCCTCCAGCTCGTCGGCGAACTCGGCGCCCTCGGCCGGCTGGCCGCGCGAAAAAGCGCTGCGCGCCGGGTCGTGGGTGTGGCGCAGATGATCCACGCCGGGCAGCATCACGCCGTAGGCCTTGCGGTTCGCGGGCACGCCGCCCACCGAAATGCCGGCGAGGTTCACGCCATGATAGCCGCGCTCGCGGCCGATGAAGCGGGTGCGCGTGCCCTCGCCCTTCAGGCGGTGGTAGGCGAGCGCGATTTTCAGCGCCGTGTCCACCGCTTCGGAACCGGAATTGACGAAAAACACCTGCTCCATGCCCTCTGGCGCGAGTTCGGCGATGCGGCGCGCGACTTCGAACGGCAGCGGATGGCCGAGCGAGAACGAGGAGGAGAAATCGAGGATGCCGGCCTGCTTGCGTATCGCCTCGACGATTTTCGGCCGGCAATGCCCGGCATTGACGCACCACAGCGTCGCCAGACCGTCGAGCACCTTCTTGCCTTCGACCGTGGTGTAGTACATGCCTTCGGCCGAAGCGATCATCCGCGGCGAGCGCTTGAACTCGCGGTTGTTGGTATAGGGCATCCAGTAGTGCTCGAGATCGAGCGGCTGCGACGGTTGCTGCGAAGCGTTCATGCTGCATCCTCCAGATACTGCACGCGGGAGTCGCGTAAGATCGAGCGCGCCGGCTGCCGGCGCCGCAGGGAATCAGCCCAGCGTCGGCATGTTGAGGCCGGGCGCCGGCGCGTCTTCATGCGGCCAGCGCGTGGTCACCACCTTGGTGCGGGTGTAGAACTTCACCCCCTCCATGCCGTGCATGTGCAGATCGCCGAAAAGCGAGCCCTTCCAACCGCCGAAGGAGTAGAACGCCACCGGCACCGGGATCGGCACGTTCACGCCCACCATGCCCACCTGGATCTCCTCCTCGAAGCGCCGCGCCGCGCCGCCGGAGTTGGTGAATATCGCGGTGCCGTTGCCATAGGGATTGGCGTTGACCAGTTCGATCGCCGCATCGAGGGTGTCCGCGCGCAGCACCACCAGCACCGGGCCGAAGATCTCGTCCTTGTAGATTTTCATCTCGGGCTTGACCTGGTCGAACAGGGTGGTGCCGAGGAAAAAACCGTTTTCATGGCCGGCGATTTTCTTGTTGCGTCCGTCGAGCACCAGCTTCGCGCCCTCGGCCACGCCGGCGTCGATATACCCAGCGACCTTGTCACGATGGGCCGCGGTCACGAGCGGCCCCATTTCCACGCCTTCGCCATTGCCGGGGCCGACTTTGACTTTCCCGGCCTTGTCCTTGAGCAGCCTCACCAGGGGATCGCCGCTGGCGCCCACCGCGACCACCGCCGAGATCGCCATGCAGCGCTCGCCCGCGGAGCCGTAAGCCGCGCCGATCAGCGCGTCGGTGGTGAATTCCAGATCCGCGTCGGGCAGCACCACCGCGTGGTTCTTGGCCCCGCCCAGGGCCTGCACCCTTTTCCCGTTCCTGGCGCAGGTCTCGTAGACGTATTTCGCAATCGGCGTGGAGCCGACGAAGGACACGGCGTGAATGCCGGGATGATTGAGGATGGCATCCACCGCTTCCTTGTCGCCGTGGACCACGTTGAACACGCCGTCGGGCAGCCCGGCCTCCTTGAACAGCTCGGCCATTTTCATGCTGGTCGAGGGCACTTTTTCAGAAGGCTTGAGGATGAAGGTATTGCCGCAGGCGATCGCCACCGGAAACATCCACAGCGGCACCATCGCCGGAAAGTTGAACGGCGTGATGCCGGCGCACACCCCCACCGGTTGGCGCAGCGTGTGGCAGTCGACGCCCGAGCCGGCGTTCTCGGTGTACTCGCCCTTCAACAGATGCGGAATGCCGCAGGCGAACTCGATCACTTCGATGCCGCGCTGCACGCTGCCCAGCGCATCGGGCAGCGTTTTGCCGTGCTCCTCCGAGGCCAGCCGCGCCAGCTCTTTCTGATTCGCCTGCATCAGCGCGAGAAACTTCTGCATCACGCGCGCGCGGCGCAGCGGCGGCGAACTGCGCCACCCGGGAAGCGCGGCGCTGGCCGCCCTGACCGCAAAATCGATGTCCTCGGCATTGGCGAAGGGCACGCGCCGGATGACGTTGCCGGTGGCAGGATTGGTCACCGCGCCCGAGCGCGGGCTGGTCGAGGGCACCGCGGCTCCGTTCACCCACAGGGAAACACCGGGATGGCTCACTGCCTTTTCATGGGGAATGTTCATTCTAGTAGTGTCCTTCGATTGGAGCGCTCCAACCGCGGAAGGTTGGAGCTGCCGGCGCGGCACAGAGTAGCTGGAAATGTCGAATTCGCGTACGAAATCATACCACAGCGGCACCGTCCGGGATTTCGCATTGTGGTATAGAATCCTGCAATTCGATAACTCCCCGCTATCCATGACTCAAGCCGAATCCAAAAATTCCATCCAGGTCATCGAGCGCATGACGCGCCTGTTGGACGCGCTCGCCAACTCGCCGGTTCCGGCAGGGCTGAAGCATCTGGCGCAATCCGCCGCCCTGCATCCGTCCACCGCGCACCGCATCCTCACCGCCATGGTCAACGACCGCATGGTCGAACGCGTCGAGCAGGGCAGCTACCGCCTGGGCATGCGCCTGATCGAACTGGGCAACCTGGCGAAATCCAGGGTGAGCGTGCGCGAGCACGCGCTGCCGTACATGCGCGAACTGCACGCGGCCACCGGCGAAGCGGTCAACCTGTCGGTGCGGCGCGAGGACGAGATCGTGTATATCGAACGCACCTCCAGCGGCCGCGCCATGATGCGCGTGGTCAATGTGATCGGCGGGCGCGCGCCGCTGCACATCACTGCGGTCGGAAAGCTATTCCTGGTCGAGGACGGCGCCGAGGGTCTGCGCGAATACGCCAGGCGCACCAAGCTGCCCGGCAGCACGCGCAACAGCCTCACCAGCGTCAGTGCGCTGGAAAAGGAACTGGACAAGGTGCGCCGCCAAGGCTACGCCCTGGACCACGAGGAGGCCGAACTGGGCGTGCGCTGCATCGGTGCCGGCATTCGCGACGATGACGGCACCCTGGTCGCCGGCCTGTCGGTATCGGCGCCGGCGGAGCGCATGAAAGCGAGCTGGTCGCACCTGGTGAAGGAGACCGCGGAAACGATTTCGCGGTCTATAGGCTGGAGCGGTTAGCAAGTTGCGATGTTGCGCGGACAAAAAAATGAGTCGCGCGCAAACGGCGATCGCGCATGAATCCCCGACGCTATTCTTGCTTTTATCCATAACCGTGTTTTTGGTACGGATGCGCTTTCTATCCGTACCGAAAAAAGGGTTGGCGCGCGCAGCGCGCGATGCTCGCCCTCCGATAGCGGCAGACGCTGAGGGATGCTTCGAGCTGTATCGCTCGCGCTGGCGCGGACGGCGGCCCGTCCGCGCGGATCGCCGATTGCGCGCGGACGAGAAGCCGTCCGCACGCTATCGGCGATCTTGTGTAAAACCTCCCCGCCGTGTTTGGAGTTAACCGTAATCGCGCTTACTGCGGCTTGATGCCGGCCGCCTTGGTCACGCGCCCGTAATCGTCGATCTCCCTGCGCACGAACTGGCTGAACTCCGCCGGCGTCATGCTCATCGTGTCGTTTCCGAGCTTGCCCAGCCGTTCGCGTACGCCGGGGTCGGCGAGCGCGCGGTTCACGTCCTTGGAGATCTTGTCGACGACCTCGGCAGGCATGCCGGCCGGGCCCCATAGGCCGAACCAGAGCGTGAATTCGAAACCGGGGACGCCGGACTCCGCCACCGTGGGCACCTCGGGCAGCGAACTCGAGCGCCTGGCGCTGCTCACCGCGATCGCGCGCAGCTTGCCGTCGCGGATGTTCGACAGCGCCGCCGAGATCGGGGCGAAATAATAGTCCACGCGCCCGCCGAGGAGGTCGGTGATCACCTCCTGCGTGCCTTTATAGGGAATGTGCGTGACATCGGCGCCGGTCACCAGTTTGAACTTCTCCAGGTTGAGGTGGGTGCCGCTGCCTATGCCGGCGGAGGCGAAGTTGATCTTGCCCGGCTTGGCCTTTGCCT
>JADGRR010000347.1 GCA_017880745.1 Burkholderiales bacterium | reverse complement strand
CGCGGCCGCGTATTCGCGGCCGGCGATGCCGCGAAGAGCATGAGCTTCGCCGAGGCGGTGGTCTATGCGGAGACCAAATTCGGCACGCTGGGCACGGTGGGTTCCTACTCGCCGCCCAAGCCGCCGGGCAAGTTCAAGGGTGCGGGCGTGGGGCCGTCGCCTGCGTATTCCTTCACCGCCTGCGTGGTCGAGGTGGAAGTCGACGAGCATACCGGCTGGATCACAGTGCCCAAGATCTGGATCGCGCACGACATCGGTCGCGCGTTGAATCCGGTGCTCGCGCGCGGCCAGGTTATCGGCGGGGTCTACATGGGGCTGGGCGAGGCCCTGATGGAGGAGCAGGTGTTCCGGCGGCTGCCGCCAAAACTCTCCAACGCCCTGGTGCACAAGATCCCGTCGCTGCTCGAATACAAGAGCATCACCTCGCTCGACATGCCCGAAGTCGAGGTGATGCTGATAGAGGATCCCGATCCGAACTGCCCGTTCGGCGCCAAGGAAGTCGGCCAGGGGCCGCTGCTGCCGGTAATGCCGGCGGTGGCCAACGCGATTTTCGACGCGGTCGGTGTGCGCATCGACGAGGTGCCGATCACCCCGGAAAAAGTTCTGCGCGCGCTGCAGCTGAAACGCGAAGGCAAGAATCCGCGCGTGGGGCCGGAGCAATTCCCCGACGTGCCTTATGCCGAACCGATATTCGTGCTGCCGCCAGGTGAAGGCGGCGACGGCAACGAGACCAAGAATCCAAACAAGAAACCGGCGCGCAAGCCGGAGGAGGCAGCCGCGTGAGCATACGAGCAGGGGCCCCGGCGCACAGCGCCAAGGATGCGAGCAGTGCGAATCGCGGCATCACGCCGACGACGCGCGCGTCAAAATGTTGTGCCGGATCGGAGGCGCGGGCATCATGATGCGCCTGCCCTGGTTTCAATTTCATGCCCCGACCAGCGTGGCAGAAGCCGCGCGCATACTCGCGGGCGAAGGGCCGCGCGGCATGCTGATTGCCGGCGGCACCGATCTCCTGCCCAACATGAAGCGCCGCCAGCAGACGCCGGCGACGCTCATTTCGCTTAACCGGGTCGAGGGTCTGAAGAAGATCGCGAACGGATCCGGCCTCACGCTCGGCGCCGGGCTCACGCTGACCGAGGTCGTGAATACGCACGCCGTGCACGAGCAATACCGCGGCCTGTGGCAGGCGGCGGCACAGGTGGCCTCGCCGCATCTGCGCAACATGGGAACGCTGGGCGGCAATCTGTGCCTGGACACGCGCTGCAACTACTACAACCAGAACGAAGATTGGCGCAAGGCGATCGACTACTGCATGAAGAAGGACGGCAAGACTTGCTGGGTCGCGACCGCCAGCAAGCGCTGCCTCGCGGTGTCTTCGACCGACACGGCGCCGGCTCTGATCGCTCTCGGCGCCAAGGTGCGGCTGGTTTCATCGGCAGGCGAACGCGAACTTCCGCTTGCCAGCCTGTACAACAACGACGGCATCGATTACCTCACCCGCAAGCCGGACGAGATCCTGACCGAGGTCGCGTTGCCCCAAAGCGGCGGATGGAAAAGCACCTATTGGAAGCTGCGCCGGCGGGGTTCTTTCGATTTCCCGCTGCTCGGCGTGGCGGTGGCGGCGCGCACTGCGCCCGACGGCACCATGCTCGAGGCGCGCCTGGTGCTGGGTGCGGTTTCGTCGCAACCATTCCTGGCGAGCAAGGCGAGCGAGTTCCTCATCGGCAAGAAGCTGACGGACGAGGTGATCGCCGAGGCCGGAGCCTTGGCCGCCTCCAGGGCGAAGCCCATGGACAACACCGACCTCGATGTGTATTGGAGGAAGGAAGTGGTGCCGGATTTTGTCGGCTACGCGCTGCGCGAAATCCGTGGCGACGATATGCGCGCGATGCGCATGCGCATCGCGCGGCAGCCGTTGTAAGCTTCGCCCTTATCCGCACCGGTACGGTGCGGATACCTCCGCTGTCGTGCCGCATGCGCATCCAACCCGCCGAGCCCGCTTTTGACAGTGACGGAACGCCGTATTCGCCCGCTTACGGCGACGTGTACCACAGCGCGGATTCGGGCCCCGGCCAGGCGCGCCATGTGTTCGTCGGGGGCAACGATCTGCCCCGCAGATGGGCCGGCGCGCGCGTCTTCACCATCCTCGAAACCGGGTTCGGGCTCGGGCTCAATTTCCTCGCCACCTGGCGCGAATGGCGCGCCGATCCGGCGCGTTGCGAACGCCTGCATTTCGTATCGATCGAAAAGCATCCGTTCGCTCGCGATGCGCTGAAGACGCTGCATCTGCGTTATGTCGAATTCGCGCCGTTCGCCGAACAGTTGCAGCTGGCGTGGCCGCTGCTCGTGGCTGGATTGCACCGGCTGCATTTCGAGGACGAGCGGCTCACGCTGACGCTGGCGTTCGGAGACGTGCTCGAGCTGATGCCAAGACTGCGCCTGTATGCCGACGCCATTTACCTCGACGGCTTCGCGCCCCGGTGCAATCCCGAAATGTGGTCATCGCAACTGATGCAAGGTCTCGCGCGGCTGGCCCGTCCCGGCACGACCATCGCGACCTACTCGAGCGCGGGCATGGTGCGCCAGGGACTCGAGGCGGCCGGATTCACGCTCGAAAAATGCCCCGGGTTCGGACGCAAGCGCGACATGCTCCGCGGCAGCTTTGCGCCGCGCTGGCCGCCGCGCCGTTCGCGGGAACAGGCACCCGAGCCGACGCGCCGGCACGCGATCGTCATCGGCGCAGGCCTCGCGGGAGCGGCGATCAGCGAACGCCTCGCGCGCCGGGGATGGCAGATCGACCTGATAGAGCGCCGCGCGCCGCCGGCGGCGCAAACGCCGGGCATGCACGCCGGTGTCTTCCACCCGCACATTTCGCGCGACGACTGCATCCTGTCGCGGGCCGCGCGCAACGGCTTCCTTTACGCCGTCGCGCGCTGGCTGGCGCTGGAGCAGGCCGGCCAGGCGCTTGCCTGGGCGCGCTGCGGTGTGCTGCAACTCGCGGGGGATTCCCAGCGGGCGCAGCGCATGACCGCGGCGATTGCCGCCCTGGGTTATCCGCCCGACTATGCGCAATACGTCGAGCGCGCTGCGGCCGAGACCCTGGCGGGATGCCGATTGCGCGGCGGCGGCTGGTGGTTTTCCGGCGCCGGATGGATGCGACCGCTCGGTCTCATCGCCGCCCAGCTCGCCGCAGCGGGTTCGGCGCTCACGCCGCATTTCGGCATCGGGGTGCATGCCATCGTGCGCAGCGGCGGCGAATGGCAGGCGCTTGCCGCGGACGGCGCGCCCATCGCCACTGCGCCGGTGCTCGTCCTCGCCAACTCGAACGACACCACGCGCCTCGCCACGATCGCGCAGCGCCTCAACAACATTCGCGGGCAGATCACCTATCTGCCGGCGGACATCCTGACGGCCCCGCGTGTCGTGCTCACCGGCTCGGGATATGTGCTGCCCGCCGCCGGCGGGGTGGTGGTTACGGGGAGCACCTACGATCACGACAACGACGACCCCGCGCTGCAGGTGCAAAGCCACGAGGCCAATCTCGTGCGTCTGGCGCAACTGCTCCCGGACGCGCAGCTAGCGCTGGATGCGTCGAAGCTGGACGGCGCCGTGGGTTTTCGTTGCGTGGCACCGGACCGCATGCCGCTCGTCGGCGCCATGCCGGACGTGGATGCCGCGCGCGCGCACAAAGCCGACCTCTCCGGCGCGCACCTGACCGACCTGCCTCGATGCCCGGGGCTTTACTGTGCCTCGGCTTATGCATCGCGCGGGCTGGCCTGGGCAGCCCTGGCCGGCGAGCTGCTGGCGAGCCTGATCGAAGGCGAGCCGTTGCCGCTCGAGGGCGATCTGGCCGATGCGCTGGATCCCGGGCGCTTCGTGCTGCGACAGGCGCGCCACGCAAAGCTGTGATTGGTAGTTGCCAATTTAGGAATCGGTGGTGCTTGAATCAACGCCTTGCAATGCCCGCCAGCATGATTTGAAGGCTACGTAAGGGTCAAATAGTTTGAAAGTAGTATCCGATAGCTACGAAATGGCTGTGCTATCTTCTATAGCCAACTGTATGGCCGCTACCGACCCTAGCCCGTCGCTGGCCAAAAATGGAAGCGGCCGCTCGCCGCGAACTCTGAAAAACACAGAGCAGCC
>JADGRR010000346.1 GCA_017880745.1 Burkholderiales bacterium | reverse complement strand
ACGCCAAAGAGGCTGCACTGGCCCAGCCGCGACTGGCGGTGCTGCGCACGCCCTATTTCTGCTCTGGCTGTCCGCACAACCAGTCGACGCGCGTTCCGGAAGGCTCCTCGGCGCTGGGCGGCGTCGGCTGCCACCTGATGGCCGTGTGGATGGACCGCAATACCATGACCATCAGCCACATGGGCGGCGAAGGCGTAGGCTGGCTCGGTGCGGCGGGACAATCGGGCACGCAGCATATTTTCGCCAACATGGGTGATGGCACCTATTATCACTCCGGGCTGCTGGCGATCCGCGCGGCGGTAGCCTCCGACGTCAATATCACCTACAAGATTCTCTACAACGACGCCGTCGCCATGACCGGCGGCCAACCCGTGGACGGCCCCATCAGCGTGCCGCGGGTCGCCCGCCAGCTCAGCGCGGAAGGCGTGCGCCGCATCATCGTGCTGGCGGAAGATCCGGGCAACTACCCTGCGGACGCCGAATTCCCTCCGGGCGTGGAAATCCGGCGCCGCGAAGATCTCGACGCGGTGCAACTCGAGTTGCGCCAGACGCCCGGTGTCACCGCCCTGATATATGACCAGACCTGCGCCGCGGAAAAACGGCGCCGGCGCAAGCGCGGCAACTATCCGGACCCCGCAACGCGCGTGTTCATCAACGAAATGGTGTGCGAAGGTTGCGGCGATTGCAGCGCGAAATCCAACTGCCTCTCGGTGGTGCCGGTCGAGACCGAGTACGGACGCAAGCGCGCCATCGACCAGTTTTCATGCAACAAGGACTACTCCTGCGTCACCGGATTCTGTCCCAGCTTCGTCACCGTCGAAGGCGGGACGCTGCGCAGCGGCAAAGGCGTCGCCGCGAACGCCGCGGATTTCGCCGGCATGCCCGAACCGGCGCTGCCGGATTTGGCGACGCCCTATAGCATACTCATTGCGGGGGTCGGCGGCACGGGCGTGGTTACCATCGGCGCCCTGATCGGGATGGCGGCACACCTCGAGGGCAAAGGCGTGTCCGTTCTCGACATGACGGGGCTCGCGCAGAAAGGCGGCGCGGTGCTGTCTCACGTGCGCCTGGCCGACCGGCAGGAAAAGCTCTCCGCCGTGCGCATCGCCACGGGCGAAGCCAACACCGTGCTCGGCTGCGACATCCTGGTCGTTGTCAGCGACGAGGCCCTGGCCAAGACGCAAGCCGGGTTCACGCGGACAATCGTCAACACCGGCTATGCGATCACCGGCGATTTCGTACGCAACCCGGACCAACCCTTCCCGCTGGCGGCGATGGAACAACAGGTGCGCGAAGCCGTCGGCGCCGGCGCGGCGGATTTCCTCGATGCCACGCGCCTCGCTTCGGTCCTGACGGGTGATGCCATCATGACCAATATGTTCCTGCTCGGATATGCCTACCAGAACGGCCGGGTGCCGGTTTCTTCCGCGGCGCTGATGCGGGCGATCGAACTCAACGCCGTCGCCGCGGAAGGAAACAAGCAGGCCTTCCTCTGGGGCCGGCGCGCCGCGCTCGACCCGGAAGGCATCGAGAAACTCGTGCGCAAACACGAGCCGGACCTGCCGCAGCACCGGCCGTCGCGGAATCTGGACGAAACCGTGGCGCGGCGCCACGACTACCTGACTGCCTATCAAGACCGGACTTACGCTCGCCGTTACACCGATCTGGTCGAGCGCACCCGCCGCGCCGAAAACACGCTCCTGCCGGGCAGCACCCTGCTCACCGAGGCGGTCGCGCGCGGCTACTTCAAGCTGCTCGCCTACAAGGACGAGTACGAAGTCGCCCGGCTTTACACCGATCCGGAATTCGCGCGAGCGCTGAGCTCAGCCTTCGACGGCGCGTTCAAGCTCCGCTTCCATCTGGCCATTCCCGCCCTGAGCCGGCCGAACCCGTCCACCGGCGAGCCGACGAAGCGCCGCTATGGTCCGTGGCTAATGTCTGCTTTTCAACTGCTGGCGCCGCTGAAGTTCCTGCGCGGTACGCCCTTCGACGTCTTTGGTTACGGAGCGGAACGCCGCCTGGAACGCGAGCTGATCACGGAATACGAAGCCGCGCTGGACGATGTTCTGCGCGTCCTCGATGCGCACAAGCTTGCGCTCGCTGCCGACATTGCGCGTCTGCCGGAAAGCATTCGCGGCTACGGCCCGATCAAGCAGCGCAGCGTGGCGGCCGCGCGCACTCGGCAGGCCGAGTTGATGCAAGAGATCAAAGGTGCAAGGACCGGCTGATGAACGGCGGCAAGAGTCCCGATAGGTCATTTCGAGTACTCCTCCGGGGATCAGCTTCGCGAAGAATCTGCTTTTCAGAGACCGCGAAAACAGGCAGCTTCTTCGGCCTGAAATCTGCATCGGGGTGAGAAGCGGAAGGAAACCCATGACTTCGACCGTATTCGATTCCGCGCTGTATCGCGATATGTTCGGCACAGTGGAGATGCGCGCCATTTTCTCCGACGCCGGCTACCTTGCGCGCTGCCTGGAAGCGGAAGCCGCGCTGGCGCGCGCCCAGGCCGGCATCGGCATGATTCCGGCCGCAGCCGCGCGCGAGATTTCCGCCCGCGCGAATATCGCCTGCCTCGACCTCGCGGCAATGAAACGCGAAACCGAAATCGTCGGCTACCCTATCCTGCCGCTGGTGAAGCAGCTCGCCGCCGCCTGCTCGGGCGACGCCGGCGGCTATGTCCACTGGGGCGCGACCACCCAGGACATCATGGACACGGCGGTGGTGCTGCAGCTGCGCGCGGCATTCGACCTGATCGCGGCCGATCTGCACGAAATCCTCGCCTCGCTCGAATCGCTGGCGCGGCGCTATCGCGATACGCCGATGGCCGGCCGCACCCACCTGCAGCATGCCCTGCCCGTCACCTTCGGCTACAAAGCCGCGGTGTGGCGCGCGCCGCTGGCGCGCCACCGCGAGCGCCTGGCGCAGCTGCGGCCGCGCGTGCTGGTGGGTCAGTTCGGCGGCGCCGCCGGCACCCTGGCCTCGCTCGGGAGCCAGGGCCTTGCCGTACGCGCCGCGCTCATGCGCGAGCTCGATCTGGGCGAGCCTGCCATCACCTGGCACGTGGCCCGCGACGCTCTCACCGAGGCGGTCCTGTTCACCGGTCTTCTCACTGCCTCGCTGGCGAAGATCGCAAGCGACGTGATGATGATGATGTCCACCGAGTTCGGCGAAGTGTTCGAGCCGTTCGAGCACGGACGCGGCGCGAGCAGCACCATGCCGCAAAAACGCAATCCGATTTCCTCGGAACTCATACTCGCCTGCGCCAAGCTGGTGCGCCAGCATTGCGCGCTGATGCTGGACGCGATGGTGCAGGACTTCGAGCGCGCCACCGGACCCTGGCATGCGGAATGGATCGCCCTGCCGGAAAGTTACCTTGCTACTGCCGGCGCATTGCGCCAAGCCAAGCTGATGCTCGCCGGCCTCAGCGTCGACACCAAGCGCATGCAACGCAACCTGGAACTCACTTCGGGCCTGATCGTGACGGAGGCGGTGATGATGGGCCTTGCGCCGAAACTCGGGCGGCAGGCGGCGCACGATGTCGTGTACGACGCTTGTCGGGCCGCGGCCGAGAGCGGGCGTCCGCTGCTCGAACTGCTGGGCGCCAATGCCGACGTCAGCCCGCACCTCGATCGTACCGAACTCGAGCGCCTGCTCGATCCGCGCAATTACCTTGGCAGCGCCGCGCAAATGGTGGACCGTTCGCTTGGTTGAAATCCGGCACGGCAGCCGGTTGCAGCGAACGCTCTTCAGTCAATCCAGATACTTCGCGCATCGCTTTTGGTAATCCTTGTTTTGCCCTCCTTTTCCCCCTTGGAGCGTCGCCAATCTGTGCGCCATTGCCTCGTTCGCCACGGCGAGCACCTCGTCCGGGGGCACCGGCTTGGCCAGATAATCAAAAGCCCCCAGCCTGACAGCCTCCCTCGCCGTATAGACCGATGGATACCCCGTGATGATCACCACTTCCGTCTCCGGCCATCTCTCCTTGATCGTTTTCAGGGTCGCCAGCCCGTCCATTCCTGGCATGCGCAAATCCATCAGAACTACATCCGCCGGCTCCCTTTGCATTTTTTCCAGCGCTTCGTCCCCTCCGCGCGCCGCCTCCACATTGCAGCTTTGGCCCGCTAACGTTCTCATGTGACTCAATCTTACTATCTC
>JADGRR010000345.1 GCA_017880745.1 Burkholderiales bacterium | reverse complement strand
GTGTGCGTGGCCCCGAGCGCGCGCGCGAGTTCGAGCTTCGAATCGAGCTTGTCGATCGCAACGAGCTGGCGCGCGCCTGCCGCCAGCGCGCCGAGCAGCGCCGACAGGCCGACGCCGCCCAGACCCACCACCGCCGCCGCGCCGCCGAGCCTGAGTTGACCTGCGTTGATGGCCGCGCCGACGCCGGTGAGCACGGCGCAGCCGAACAGCGCGGCGATGTCGAGCGGCAGTTCGGGATCGATTTTCACCAGCGTGCCGCGCGCGACGACCGCGTACTCGGCGAAGCAGGAAACGCCAACCTGGTGGTTGATCGCGCTTTTGTCCGCGCGGTGCAATCGGCGCTGGCCGCTGATCAGCGTGCCCGCGCTTCCGGCCGCGAACCCTGGTTCGCACAGCGCCGGCCTGCCTTCCATGCAGGGCACGCAGTGGCCGCAACTGGGCATGAACACCAGCGCCACGTGATCGCCGCGCCGCAAATCCGCGATGCCCGGCCCGATCTCCTCGACGATGCCGGCCGCCTCGTGGCCCAATGCGATCGGCAGCGGCCGCGGCCGGTCGCCGTTGATGATGGACAGATCGGAATGGCACAGCCCGGCCGCAGCGATTTTCACCAGCACTTCGCCCGGGCCGGGCGCGTCGAGTTCGAGCGTCTCGACACTGATCGGTCTGGATTTCGCGTAGGGCAGCGGTTGCTGCGCCCGATCGAGCACGGCGGCGCGGATCTTCATGCGGTTCTCCCCGAATTCATTGGTGAAGTGCTGCCGCGCAAACATATCACAGTTGCCCGCGCAGGGGTTTCGCCGCCTGCGCAAAGAGTTTGTACCCGATTGCGGTCGGCGCTGAAACGCGAGGATAAGCAGCGGTGCTATTCTAGGCTCCCGAATCCCATGCTGCCGGTACACGAGTAAAGCACATGAATCAGCAGGACATCAGCAGCGCCGCCGCCACTCTGTGGCAACACTGGCAGCAATCGACACGCTTCGATGAATTACCGGCGCATTGCCGGCCGGGCAATCGTGCCGAGGCTTATGCGATCCAGGCCGAAGTGGCAAAGCTGTCCGGCATGAGCATCGTCGGCTGGAAGATCGCAGCCACCAGCACGGCCGGGCAGCGACACATCCATGTGGACGGGCCGCTCGCAGGCTGCCTGCTCTCTGCGCGAGCGCTCGAAGCTGGCGCAAGCGTCTCCCTGGCCGGCAATCACATGAAAGTCGCGGAAGCGGAATTCGCGTTCCGCATGGGCAGGCATTTGCCCAAACGGGCGGAAAGCTACAGCGTCGCGGAGGTACTCGACGCGGTCGCCTCGCTGCATCCCGCCATCGAAGTGCCCGACTCGCGCTACGAGGACTTTACCCGCGTTGGCGCGGACCAATTGATCGCAGACGTCGCCTGTGCCTGCTGGTTCGCGCTGGGCCCGGCGACGCGTGCCGACTGGCGCGTCATCGATCTGGCGCAGCACAGCGTCACCGCCTGTCGCAATGGAGCGCTCGCAGCGCAGGGCTCTGGCGCCAACGTGCTGGGCGACCCGCGAAGCGCGCTCGCCTGGGTCGCCAACGAACTGAGCGCGTACGGCAATGGGTTGCGCGCCGGCGACGTGGTGATCACGGGCACCTGCCTGACGCCGGTGCCGGTCTCGGCGGGGGATAGCGTCAAAGCCGACTTTGGCGAGTTCGGTGTGCTCGAGGTGGCGTTTGCCTGATCTAGTCCGCTTAGTCCCGAAACACGTAATCGCGGATTCGCGCATTCAAGCCGTTGCATGGCTTGCGGAGAACAGAGTCAAACCGCGCAACTACTTCGCTGCTGCCTTCATCGTCCTGGTTTCGGTTTTGGTCGCTCATTGGGTCTGGACCGTATTCGCTGATTACGCGGGCAGAAATTGAGACGGCTCGTATCCTGGGTTTTACTTTGGCTCCCGCTCCTGGCTGTCGCGGCGCCCAATGAGATCAAAGTTTTCAGCGATGAGCTTGCCGCTTACGGTGAACACACCGTGGAAACGCACGCAAACAAAGCGTCCCGGGCTGGTCCCAATGCCGAGAATCGGGCTACGCCCTTTCAAGTAATGCCGGAGTATTCTTTCGGGATTTGGCACAATTGGGAATTCAGCGTCCAGCTCCCTGTCGCCACGGAGCAGAATCGATTACGAACCAATGGCTACCGGGGGGAACTGCAATATGTGGCTCCTCACGATGAAGACCGGGGCTTGTATTGGGGGATTAACGCCGAGGTGGAGAACCTCGCACGCAACGGTGAACAGCGCGTCTGGAATGTCGAAATCATTCCTATCATTGGACTCAGAATTGATCGCTGGCACATTGCCGGGAACCCTGGCATCAATCGCCCATTGAGCGGATCTGCGCGCAAGATCAATTTTGAGCCAGCGGCGAAGGTGGCTTATCGTGCGTTCGGAAAGAACTATTTCGGTGTCGAGTATTATCTTGAAGCCGGGCCTATCCAACGATGGCTGCCGAATAATCAAAGAAGCCAAGTTCTCTATCTTGCGTGGGACGGCAAACTCGGAAAATCGGACATTAATGTTGGTCTTGGCCGTGGCATTACGGACGCGTCAGACCGGTGGGTGCTAAAAACGGTCTTTGAGTTTTCGTTCTAGTGCCGCCGGTGGTGAGCGCCCGCCATGGGAGCGGACTCAGCCGGGCGCAGTTTGCCAACGTGCTCGGCATATCGGTGCGCACGCTGCAGAAATGGGAGCAAGGCTCGGAAAAGCGATTTGTGATTGTCGAATTGGTTCAACTGCGTTACGCTTCACGCATCGGGGCGAGGCAGATCCCCGATGGCTTCCGGCCAAGACGGTGTCCCGTCCAAATCTGCCGCTCTGGCATAGGAGCGGACCTTGGACACCATATCCAGCCATGTCAACCGCCTGCTCGTCGCGAAGGGCCTGCGCGCGTTCGGCGACGGCTACGTGAGCCTGCTGCTGCCGCTGTATCTGCTCGCACTCGGCTTCAGCCCGCTCGAGGTGGGCATCATCGCGACCACCACCCTCATCGGTTCCGGTCTGCTCACGCTGCTGGTCGGGCTCCATGCCTGGCGCTACCACTACCGCAGCCTGCTGCTTGCCGCGTCGGTGCTGATGGCGGGCACCGGTTTCGGTTTCGCCCTGCTCACCGACTTCTGGCCGCTGATGCTGGTCGCGCTGGTGGGAACGCTGAATCCCTCGAGCGGGGACGTCAGCGTGTTCCTGCCGCTGGAGCATGCCGTGCTCTCGCGCATTGTCGCCGACCGGCAGCGCACGGCAACGTTTGCGCGCTACAGCCTCGTGGGTTCGTTGCTCGCTGCCGCGGGATCGCTCGCGGCGGCGCTCCCGGCGACGATCGTCAGCGTGAGCGGCATGTCTTCGACGCATGCCATCCAGGCGATGTTCGTGCTGTATGCGCTGATCGCCTGCGCCTCCGGCCTCGTTTATCGCGGGCTGCCCAAGGCGCTGGCGACGGAAGAGCGGCAGCCGATGGCGCCGCTGCAGCAATCGAAACAAAGGGTCTACACGCTGGCGGCGCTGTTCAGCCTCGATGCGTTCGCCGGCGGCTTCGTGGTGCAGTCGATGGTGGCGCTGTGGCTGTATCAGCGCTTCGACCTGTCGCTGGCGGCGGCGGGCGTGGTGTTCTTCTGGACCGGCGTGCTGACTGCGGCCTCCTATCTCGTTGCCGTGCGCGTCGCCGGCCGTTTCGGGCTGGTGAATACCATGGTGTTCACGCACATCCCGTCGAGCGTCTGCCTGATCCTGCTGCCGTTCGTCCCCGACCTGAGTTACGCCATCGCGCTCTTGTTCATGAGGAGTGCGTTGTCGCAGATGGACGTGCCGACGCGCAGTTCCTATGTGATGGCGATCGTGACACCGGCGGCACGGCCGGCCGCCGCGAGCATCACCTCGGTGCCGCGCAGCCTCGCGTCCGCACTGAGCCCGTTCCTCGCGGGTTACATGCTCGGCCTGTCGGCGTTCGGATGGCCGCTGGTGGTGGCGGGCGGTGTGAAGATCGTCTACGACCTGCTGCTGCTCGCGATGTTCAGAAAAATACGGCCGCCGGAAGAAGAAATCTAGCGTCGCTAAAGGCCGGATCTCTGCGTCCCTGCTGGCTCAGCGGGCAGTGGCGTCCCTCGGATCTCAACCCTTCACGCACGCCTTCGGCCGCAGCAGGGCGACGCGGCGCGCGA
>JADGRR010000025.1 GCA_017880745.1 Burkholderiales bacterium | reverse complement strand
CGCGGATCTCGTGGCTGTTGAAGGCGAACACGCCTATCGTCTTTCCTTCTGCTTTCACCGGCAACACGAATGCGCTGCGCAGGCCGGATTCGGCCTTGAAAATCGCCGTCTGTGCACGGGCGTCCTTGGTGATATCGGCAATCCACAGCGGCTGTCCCGATTGCCACACCTTGCCCGGGATGCCTTCACCCGGGCCGTAGGTGAACCCCTGCGATGCTGCGAGAAACTCCTCGATCGCCGCGTCCGGCACGTTCCAGCATTCGACCAAGCGCAACATGCCCGCGGCATCGTCCGCGCGAAGGTAACGGCCGCACACCCAGTTCTGCGTTTCGCAGACGGCGCGGATCACCGCCCTGAGCGCCTCGGATGTGTTGTCCGCGCCGACGAGGCAGCGCGCCACCGTGTACTCGAGCCCGAGCAACTGTTCCGCTCGCTTGCGCTCGGTGATGTCCCTGACGATGCAGAGCACGTGCCATATGGCGTTTACATTCACCCCGGAGGCGGAGACCTCGATGACGATCTCCACCCCGTCCTTGCGCCGTCCGGCAAGCTCCACGGTCTTGCCGATGACGGGCCCCTGGCCCGCAGATCTGAATTCAATGAATTTTTGCTCGAAATCGCTGCGGTAGCGCTCCGGAATAATCAGTTCGTGGAACTTCTTTCCTCGCGCTTCCTGCTCGCTGTAGCCGAAAATCCTCTGTCCCGCTTGATTCCAGAAGGCGATCCTGCCCCGGTTGTCAATCATGATGACCGCGTCCTGCGCCACGGCGCTGATGACGCGCAGTCTCTCCTCTGCCAGGCTGTGCCTCGCCAGAACCTCCCGCATCATATACATCGAGGCAACGATGAGCAGCGAGAACCCCAGCCCCATCCAGTCGTCCGCGATCTGATAGCTATCGGAATCCACGCCGCCGTGCTCGACGGAATAATCCAGAACGCTGCGGAACCACTGCACCAGCAGCGCACCGGAAAGAAGTATCCAGCCCAGGACCCAGCCCGACAGGTTAATGTCGGAAAAAGCGAGTCCGATTCCCACCAGCAGCAAGGCCAGCGACGCTAGTTGAATGGACGGCAAAGACTCCAGCACCGGAAGTGGCCTCGGAATTTACGTGATCGACAAATGCACAGTGCTGGTTAGGCTAAGTCGCCGCTGTCTGTGGCGGCGAAGCAAATTACACGCTATCCGGCGCCTTGGCGTCAAGCGCCGTTCGGCCTGCGCTCGCGGTCTGGTGATTTCAGTTGGTGAATGACCGTTCCTCGCCTGCGCCAAATTTGAGACCCTTTGCGCTCCTGCCACAACAGGAACGAACAGTTGCTGCCGGCGGCGAGGCCGCGTAGCCTAGGCAGGCAATCTCGCCGCCCCCCCGGCCGCTGCCGCGGACGGGGGCATCGCCAAACCGAAATGCCCGGAGATCAAGGCCATGAAACGACAATTCCTGATGTTTTTCGCGCTAATCAGCGCTTGCACGGTTTGCGTCGCCAACGACGAAGCGGCGAAAGCCAAATATGAGGCCGCAAAGACAAGAGCGGAGGTTCGTTACAGCGAGGACCAGAAGATGTGCGCTGATGAAACGACCTCCAGCCGGCGGATGCAATGCCTGCGCGACGCGAAGGAGGACCACGCAAAGGCATTGTCCGCTGCCGAGAATAAGCTTGCGGCAGAAAGCAAGACCGGCGCAGGCGCCGCAAGCTGCAACGATTGCGGCAAGGTAACGGCAGTCAAGGCGGGGGAAAAAGAAGGCAAGGGCGGTGCGGTAGGGCTCATCGCCGGCGGCGTCGCCGGCGCGCTCCTCGGTCATCAGGTCGGCAAGGGAACGGGCAAGGACGTGGCCACCGTTGCCGGCGCCGCCGGAGGCGCCTACGCCGGCCACAAGATCGAGGGAAAGATGAAATCGACCAAGACCTGGGCCGTCTCGGTACGCTTCGACAATGGTGACGAGCGTACTTACAGCTTCGATCGCGACCCCGGATTCGCTGCAGGTGATCCGGTGAAAGCTGCGGGCACCAGTATTGTCCGGCGCTAGCGCTAACGCCACGCCCAGACCGGCTGTTCCAGGTGCGCCACCCGCGTCGCGCGGCCGTGCACGGCAACCTCCATGAATTGGTAGAGCACCGCCGCGGTCGGCGCGTGAATCAGTGTTCCCAGCAGGGGATAGCGAATCACCGGTTGATCGCTTTCCGGTATCGCGACGAATTCTGGGGAGCCGGGCCGGCCGAGGTCGGCCAGGGGCACACGGTAGATCTCCGCCACCTCCGCGGAGTTCGCGCTCATCGCGGCATCGTTCGGCGCCCAGACGACGATCGGCGTGATGAGATAACCGGAACGCGTCGGATAATCATCGAGCCAGCCGAGGATCGCCTCGCGTGGGAGTTCCAGGCCGATCTCCTCCCGCGCTTCGCGCAGCGCGGCCTCGACGATGCCCTCGCCAGCGTCGACACGTCCGCCGGGCAGCGCAAACTGGCCGGAATGCGCGCTCAGGTGCTTCGCCCGGAGCGTCAACACCAGTGCGGCATTGCCCGTGCCGCCGTCAGCGACGATCAGGCATACCGCCGCGCGCTTGAGGCCGCGTGCCGGCAGAGGTGCAGCGACGCGCAGTGCGAGATTGCGCGTCATAGCCGCTCGAAGCGCGTCGTCGAAGCGCAGGTGTTTCACGTCGCGTCGCCGCTCACCTGCACTATCGCGGCGCCGGGGAACAAGCCGCAACCGAGAGGTGCAAACAATGAAAATCGGGCCGTGGCCAAGTCAAGGCTCCCTCCGATACCGTACTATTTGTGTCAATCATTGTGCGCCCGTTCTGTTGCTGCGGGGTACAGACGGCCGCAGACTGGCGTCCTCCGGGCGTTCCGAGGTTAGTTGCCCAGTCTTCTCGCCAACCATGCGCGCCGCGCAAATCGAAGCTGCTTATGTACGGTATCGCACTGACAAATGGCTGCCACAGAATGAAAATAAACATGTGGACTTGGGCGGCCCAGCCGGGTTCAAGCCGGGTCAACTGCGCGTCGCGCCTGACCCGGGAGCCGCAACGCCGAACCACGTATAGGGCGGTACCTTGAGCCAGCGCAGGTGTCCTGCCGGAATTGGAGAGGAAACAGTCATGAACAGCGCGTTGAAAGACCTAGCACAGTGCGGCGACGTCGGAAGCCTGGAATCCGCGCTGCGCACGCTTTGCTCCGAATTCGGATCGGTGTCGCGGCTGGATATACTAACCATGATCGACGCCGGCAAACGCCAGGCCCTTTGCCTTCTGCAACTGGACTCGTCGGAACAGGAGCAGGGCCTGATTACAAAGCTCGGCGCGGGCCGGTTCGGCGAAGATTTATGTGTCGTCGTCGAACTGAGATTGCCGGAACGAGCACTGGCCTAGAAGGCAGCCGGCCGAAGCGACGGAGTGCTGGCTACCGTTTGCCGCAGGCGAATTTCCACAGGGTTTCGTTTGTGGTGTGAGGCGGAACCGGCGCCCAACTGCCAGGATCAGAGCCCTTATAAACAATTTCTCCTCCGGCCATATTTCCGGAGTGGAAGGATCCGGAAAGCAGGCGCGCACGCTCTCCCTTGCAGTCGAATTCAGATTGCACCCTGATCGAGATATACGGCTTGATCCCCTCGGGCGCCCGGACCGTCTTGTAGTCATACAGATGCCACATTTTCACCGTGTCGCCTGCCCTGCGAATGGTGGCAGGATCGGCGAAGAAGGCTGCGGTGTCATTGCCGCCAACCTTAACCCACGCCGCCACCGCACTACTGCTCGCAACAGCCAGCAGCATCATCAAAATAGCTTTACGCATTGCACCCCCCAGCTTCGCTACAGGTGTTTCGCCACCAGCGCCGCGATAAGATCCCCGATAGGGGAGCGCTCTACCCCACCTTAAACCTGCACTAACCCGATGATGCCGGCATCAACGCTGTGGTGCACAGCGGGCCAGCACGGTGATTGGAATGGTACACCGCTACCCTGCGCAACCGATAGGCGCTCGTTTCCTGGACATCAAGCGCAACCGAGGATCAGTCCTCGCAAAAAACGAAGTCCCTCCAATCGGCGGAAGCGGAGGCCGTGAGCCCCGCGAAGAGGGGTCTCAGCGTTGTTACGGCGAGAGCAGCCCCTTCTCGACCAGCACCGGTCGCGCCATCTCCCGCAGGCGGGGTAACTGCCGCCTGAACGCCTGGCCCACCGCGATCGCGCCGAACCCTGCCACAACGAAAACCAGCTGAACGCCGGCCACATGCGCGAGACCCCCGGCGACCAAAGCGCTCAGGGGCAGCATGCCGAGGAAAGACATCGTAAACAGCGCCATCACCCGGCCGCGCAGGTGTTCAGGCACCAGATGCTGCAAAACCATGTTGCTGGCAGTGACGACGATGATAGTGCTCGCGCCCGACACCACCAGAATCGGCAGCGCCACCAGGAAAAGCGGATTGTACGAAAAGGCCAGCGAGGCCGCACCGATCACCAGGCAACCCGCGCCAATCCGTGCGCCAAGGCCGATGACCGTTGTCCGGTTCGCGAGGTACACTCCGGCGAGCACAGCCCCCAGCCCGGAAGCCCCCATGAGCATACCGAGGGTGTCCGGGCCGCCATGGAAAATGTCTTTCGCGTAGACCGGCATGAAAGTCATCATCGGCGCCACGCAGAAGCTGGCGGCCGCAACCGTCATGAGCAGCCAGCGCGCAGGCGGGAAGCGCTCCACATACTGTATCGCTTCGCGCAATGTGCCTCTGCGCCGATTTGGGTCCATTGCCCGGGGACGCATTACGAGCAGCGTGTAGATGGCGGCCACATAGGAAACCGCATTGATCACGAAGCAGGCGGTTTCCCCGACCAGAGCCAGCACGGCACCCGCTACTGCCGGCCCTACCAGGCGTGCGCCGTTGAACGTAAGCGAGTTGAGCGCAATCGCATTGGTCGCATGGCTGCGGTCATGAATCGTCTGCAATATGAAGGCTTGCCGCGTGGGCATTTCGACCGCGCTCGATACGCCGAGCACGACGGAAGCGATGACCAGCGCCGACGCAGAAAAACTTTCAGTGTAAGAAAGATATCCCAGCCACGCCGCAACTGCCATGGCTACTGCCTGGGTTGCGGCCAAGAGCTTGCGCCGGTTCAGTCGGTCTGCCAACAGTCCGCCGACGGGCGCCAGGAGCAGGTTGGGTATCTGTCCGGAGAAAGCTATCAGGCCGAGCATGAACGCCGAGCCGGTCACACGGTACGTAATCCAGGCCATCGCGACCTGCTGTACCCATGTGCCGATAAGCGACACCACCTGTCCGAAAAAATACAGGCGGAAATCCCGTTCGGCCAACGCGCGGAAGGTGTGCATCATTCTGGAACAGGCAAGGTGAATTGCTGCCTGGCAATGTAGCACGCCGCAGCGTCTCGATGGCTGACCGGAAGCAGCCAATCCGATATACTTCTAAGCCGTGCCGCCGGACTTTCGTTTGCTGCCATTGAGTGTCGAATCCCTCCCGCTGACGTTTTCGCCCCGCAATGGACAGGTAGCGCGACGGTTTCGTCCGCGTTCGGTCGCGGCCGGTGTCCCATGAACAGACTTGCCGATGAGGACGATGCCGCCCTCGTTGCGCGCTGCCGGCGCGGCGAAGGCGCGGCCTGGGAGGCGCTGGTCCAGCGCTACCAGCGGCTGGTGTATACCATCGTACTGCGGGTCGGCTTCGACGAACACGCGGCCGCCGACGTGTTTCAGACCGTCTTCTCCCGCCTCATTGCGCATCTGCCGCGCATCGCAGAGCCGCAGCGGCTCCAGGCCTGGATCGTCACCACGGCCAAGCGCGAGGCGCTGCTCGCCCTTCGCCGCAGCCGGCGAACCGTGTCGATGACGCGTGCTGACGATGCCGATGACAAAGCGTCCGAGTGCGACATTGCCGACGATTCGCCTCTGCCCGAGGAGGTCCTGGCCGAATTGCAGCAGCTCGATCAGTTGCGCCATGCGCTGGAGCGGCTGGAGGAGCGGTGCCGGGAGCTCCTGCTGATGTTGTTCCGCGATGACGGCGACAAGCTGCCGTACGAGGAGGTGGCACAGCGGCTGGGCATGTCCGTAGGCAGCATCGGCCCCACCCGCTCGCGTTGCCTCGCCAAATTGCGCCAGCTCGTTGACCCCGCGCCCGGCAATATGTGAAACAATGTATTTTAGGGACGTGAGCCTGCTCTGTTGGCCATCCACCACTCCGAGCCTTATGCAATGAAGCCAGTCAACCGCTTGTCCGAAGACGAATTCGCCCAACTGGTGCAGCGGGCGGCCGCGCTGCCGGATGCGCCGACGGCGCTGGTGCGCGCCGCCATCGGCCAGTGGCAGGCGGCGCAGCCGTCGTCGTTGCAGTCCGCCGCACAGGAGGTCCTGCGGCGCGTAACGGCTCTGTTGAGCTTTGACAGCTGGGTGCCCGCGCCCCATGCGTTCGGTGTGCGCGCCGTGCCGTCGGACACCCGCCATCTGCTGTTCACCGCCGAGGGTCGCGACATCGATGTTCGCATCGCGCCGGCGGCCGGTCATTTTGCATTGACCGGTCAGATTCTCGGTCCGGACGAGTCCGGCGTGGTCGAATTGACCGCCGCGCACGACGACGGCACCGAGACGCCGGGCGCGCGTGTGGCGACACTGGACCCTCTCGGTGAATTTCGCCTCGACGGCATTCGACGCGGCACATACGTGATGACATTGCGCCTATCCGGCGACGAGATCGTGCTGCCGTCGATCGACGTGGGTGAGCGTCGAGGCTGACCCGGGTTCGCGCGCGAGCGCCGGGCCCGAGGACTGTCCAGTCGCCGAACTGGCCCGCAGGACGATCGACCTCGGCGAGGCGCTCCCGCCCACGCTGCCGGCGTCACGCCGCCTGTCGCTTGCCTGGGAGCTGAAGGACCTCTGTTACGCCGCCTGGAGCAGCGAGCCGCAGCGCGCATTGAAAGTGGCTGAAGCGCTGCGCCGGCTTTGCGCCGGCGATTTCGTCGATGTGGCTCCGCCCGAGCACTTGCGCGAGACCGAGGCGCTGGCCGCATGGACCGAGGGCATCGCGTGCCTCACGCGGGGCCAGATGGCCGAGGCCACGAAGTGCTTCGACCAAGCCGCAGACGTCTTTCGCAGCCTGGACCAAGCCGAGCATGCAGCGCAGACCCAGGTGCCCAAGATCATGGCGCTGTCGATGCTCGGCCAGTACGACCGTGCCGTCGAATGCGCCGAGAGTGCGCAGCGCGAGTTCATCGCGCACGGTGACCTGCGCGCCGCCAGCAAGGTCAGCCTAAACCTCGGCAGTCTGTATCTGCGGCGCGACGCCTACGCCGATGCCGTGTTCCACTATCGCCAGGCCGCAGTTTGGTTCGCGCGCGTCGGCGACCATGAACACTCTGTCATGGCTGACATCGGCATCGCCGATGCGTTGAGATCGATGGGCGACTTCGACGAAGCGCTGCACATCTTCGCGCGTGCCCGGATGCGTGCCGCCGCCCACGGCTTCCCGGTGCTCGAGGCCAGGGTCGACGAGTCCGTCGCGTTGCTCGAACTTGCGCGCGGGCGCTATCGCGAGGCACTCGCCAGCTTCGAGCGCGCGCGGCGGCGCCACGAAGAGCTTGCCATGCCGCAAAATCTGGCGATTGACGAAAAGCAGTTGGCTGACGCCTACCTCGAGCTGCGCCTGCTGCCTGAAGCGCTGGCGCTGTTTGACCAGGCGCTGGAAAAATTCCAGGCGTTGAACATGCCCGACGATCAGGCGTGGACCTTGTTGCAACGCGGCCGCACGCAGGCCCTGCAGGGGCACCTGGAACAAGCCACCGCCTCGTTTGTATGCGCGGCGCAGTTGTTTGCCTTGCAGGGCAACGGCGTCGGCGAATCGGCGGTCACGCTCGCCCGTGCCGAACTGGCGCTGGCGAGTGGTGACGCCGCCAAGGCCGCGGCGTTGGCTGGGCGGGCCGCTCAAGGCTTCGCCGCCGCAGGTCTGGCGGATGGGCGCTTCCGTGCCGATGCGGTGAGAGCGCATGCGCTGCTGCGCGCCGGCAGCATCGGCGAGGCCCGCGCGCTTTTCGACGCCACCCTCGGTCGCGCCCGTGAGTTGCAGTTGCTAACGGTGCAGGTGCGGTGCCTGACCGGCCAAGGGTTGGCGGCACAGGCGCTCGCTGACCCGGCGACCGCCCGGGCAGCCTTCAACACCGCTGTCGAACTGTTCGAGGACCAGCGGCGGGCGCTGCCGGGGGACGAACTGCGCAGCGCCTTTCTGACCGAACACCTGCGGCCCTACCAGGAACTGCTGCGCATGGCCCTGCAGGCGCACGCCCAAGCCGCTTCGCCCGAACTCGCGGCGGAGGTGTTGCTTCAACTCGACCGTTTTCGTGCCCGCTCCTTGGGCGAGCGCCTCGCGCGGGGCGCCGGTATCGGGGACAACGCGTCCACGCTGGGCCTGCGCGACCGCTTGAATTGGCTCTACCGGCGGGTGCAGCGCCTGAATGACGAAGGCGAGTCTTCCGCTGCCTTGACCGACGAATTGCGCCGCACCGAGCTGGTATTGCTGGAGGGCGCCAGGCGGGCGCGACTCACCGCACCCACGCCTGAGCCCGCCAGGGGCAGCGACGATCGCGTCAACGTCGAGACCTTGCAGGGCTTGCTGGGCGAAGAAGACGCACTGGTCGAATACGGTGTCCTGGACGAAGAGTTGTTCGCCTGCGTGGTTACCCGCGCGGGCGTCGCGCTGCAGCGTCACGTCGCGCACTGGCCCGAGGTGCTGGAAGCCGCGCAGGCCGCGCGGTTCCAGATCGAAACGCTGCGCCACGGGACGACATCGGTGGCGCGGCATCTCGCGACCCTGACCGAACGCGCGCGGGTGCGCATGCGCCGCTTGCACGCGCTGGTGTGGGCGCCGCTCGCCGGCGCGCTGGTACATACTCGCCGCGTGCTGATCATTCCGCACGCTCAACTCGGCTCGCTGCCCTTTGCGGCGCTCGACGATGGCCAATGTTGTCTCGGCCAGCGCCACGAATTGGCCTTGGCACCCAGCGCCCGCTTGGCATTGCGCGGACTGCTGCGGCAACCGGCGCCCGCCCGGCGGGCACTGGTGCTGGGCGAGTCGGCCCGACTGCCCCATGCGGCAGTCGAAGCCCGCCTGGTGGCGGGCCTCTTCCCGCAGGCTGCCGTCTATGTCGGTGACGCGGCCACGCTCGATGCGCTGCGCGCGCATGCGGGTGACGCCGACGTGATCCACCTTGCCTGCCATGCGCAGTTTCGCTCGGACAATCCGATGTTCTCGGCACTCTATCTCCACGACGGTGCGCTCACGGCCGAGGAGGTGGAGGCCCTTTCCCTCGGGCCATGCACGGTCGTTCTCAGTGCGTGCGAAACCGGGCTCGCCGAGCACGGCAGCGGCGATGAAAGCATCGGTCTCGTCCGTGCTTTTCTCGTCGCCGGCGCCGCCCGCGTTCTGGCGAGCCTCTGGCCGGTCGACGACGCAATCACCGCCGGCTTCATGTCGCAGTTCTATGGCGCGCTTTGCCGCGGTTCGGCGCCGGCAGCGGCGCTTCGAATCGCACAAACCGAAGTCATGCGGCGGCACCCGCACCCTTTCTACTGGGCGGCATTTAACCTGCACGGTCGCTGGTAGGTGCATTGGGGGTACCGCCCCGAGCAGCGGGGCATGGCCCCCAAACGGCAACTCCGGGTTGCCTGCGAGGCGTCCGCGTCCAATGCGCATTTACGTTTTAAAATCATGGACATGAAGGATCAGACGTACCCTGGCATCAACCTTGCTCGGAAAGACAGGTCCGGGTCCGAGCTTCCCCCTGCGCGGTGACCGGATGCGGTCCGTTCTGTTGCCATGGTCGGTTGACCGAATCCGGAGGAGAATGGACGATGAACCCGCAACGTCAGAAGAAGATGTATCAAACGCGCCGCTCTCCGCTCTGTATTGGATACAAGCGGACTATCGAGGAAACCGTCTCATGATGTTTACGGCTCGAACTTCGTTGGTACCCGGCGCCTTTCGCGCCCTCTTGGCCGCCGTGCTGTTTGCGACCGGGATTTACGCCCATGCGCGCGGCGAGGACCCGGCGCTCCCGGGTGAGGTCCTGGTCAAATTGCGCACCACCGCGGCCCTCGATCCGTTGCTCGGCAAATACCAGCTCGGCATCATCGACCAATTCGGCAAACGGCCGATTTACCGGCTCAAATTGCCTGCGGAAGCAAACTTGAAAGACACGATTGCGGCCTTGCTGGCGGAGACCGACGTTCTGCTCGCCGAACCGAACGTCGTTTATAGCAGCCCGGAGGCGCGCGTAAGCGGCGTCTGGGCCATCGGCACGCCTGCTGCCTACACGGCGCAGTGGGCGCCCGACGCGTTGGGCCTTTCGGCAGCCCATCTCCTTTCCACCGGCGCCGGCATGCGCGTCGCCGTGCTCGACACCGGCGTAGACCTCCAGCACGAGGCACTCGCGGGCAGGCTGCTCCCGGGTTTCGACTTCGTCGATTACGATGACAATCCGTCCGAGGAGGGGAGCCAGGCTGACGCGGGTTTCGGTCACGGCACTCACGTGGCTGGCATCGTGGCGATGGTAGCGCCGGATGCGAAGATCATGCCGCTGCGCGTGCTCGATGCCAGCGGGCGGGGCAATACATGGGTGCTGGCCGAAGCGTTGCTGTATGCGGTCGACCCCGACGGCGACCCGGCCACCAACGATGGCGCGCAGATCATCAACCTGAGCCTGGGTACAACGAGCCCCACGCACATTCTCGGCACCGTCGCCAAACTCGTCACCTGTGAGATTGCCGATGTGAACGACGATCAAGACGACGAGCATTCGGACCCGGGCTACGACGGCGACAAGGATCGCTGCGGCAGTTCCAGCGGCGTGGTCATCGTCGCTGCGGCCGGCAACGACGCCACCGATACCGTGCGCCAGTATCCGGCGGCCGAAGGCGCGTACGGCAGTTTGGCGGTGGGCGCCAGCAATGCCTATTCGCGCCGCGCGAGCTTCAGCAACTTCGGCCGCTGGGTCAACATTGCCGCCCCCGGCGAAGGCATCACCAGCGCCGTGCCCGGCGGCGGCTACGGCACGTGGAGCGGCACCTCGATGGCGACGCCGTTTGTTGCCGGCACTGCGGCTCTGGTGCGTGCGCTCAACCCTGCCATGTTGCCGGATGCCGTCGCCAAGCGTCTCGTATCGAGCAGCTCCGCGCTGGGCGGCTCCAAATTGCGTCAGATCGATGCCGCTGCCGCATTGCAGAATCCGCCGCTTGCCCTGACCTGCCGCTGATTCGCTTTTCTTCGTCGGTCTGTCGAAGGCCGGTGACGCGCGCGCGTCACCGGCCTTCGCATTTGTGCGCACCGCGTGCGGCAATTATTTTTTCGTTCCGCGTATTTTCCGCCGACCGTTCCCCTCTGTGTAATCAATGGGGATCCAGCAGCCGTCCTATCGCGCTTTGCAACGGTTAGGAGCCTGTTTTCTTGTGGAGTGCCGGAGCTTCCGGCGCTTCCAGCGAACAGATGCCAATCATCGACGTCGGAAGAGTGAAAATGCGATCGCATGAACGAGTAGAGGCGGGCAGTTTGGCCCGCAATCTCATAGTCGGTGCTCCCGAGTCTGTGGCGCTCGTGACCATTTCTGCCGGCGTGCAGGCTCAGATCGCCGCCATTTCGGGCGACGGCGGCACGCCTTGCTTTGGGACCTGCCAGACGGCGCGCAGGATGACAGGCTGGCGTACGACGAAGCGCCTCGGCGTCTGGACACGTTGGTGGGCAGCATCGGTTCGACCCGCTCGCGCTGCCTGGGCAACGGCGCAAAACCTGGACCTGCAGGACGGCTTCCGGCAATGGAATTTCTGATGTCCATTCAGTCGCTGTCGCTGCTCCTGCTGATGGTGGGAATCGGGCTCGCCTTTTCCAATATTCGCCTGTCAGGCTGGATTCTGGGCTGGATTCTTCTCAGCGGCGCGCTGCTGCTGCAGGGATTCCGCAGCATGCTGAGCTATGTCGCCGGGCACGGTGGCGTGGATCAAGCCACCTACACCATGGCCAACGACTGGATGGGACTGGGATTCGCGCTGCTGATCGTCGCCTCGATGCACATGATGCGGGAAGTATTTGCCCGGCACAAGCTGGCAGTCGAAAGCCTGCGCATGGTCAGCGCTGCCGCCAACGATGCCATCATCATCATCGACAAGACGGGGACAATTTCCGTCTGGAACCAGGCGGCGCAGCGGATTTTCGGCTATAGCAAGCAGGAAGCGCTGGGAAAGAAGCTCGGCGACCTGATTGTCCCGGAACGCTACCGCACCGAATTCGAAGACATGTTCGCTCGTCTCGGCCGCGACGGCGGGCAATCGGTCAGCAGCGCGCCCACGGACCTGGCGGGGTTGCGCGCGGACGGGACACAAATCGCCACCGAATACTCCATTTCCAGCGTAACCATAAACGGCAAATGGAACGCAATCTACATCGTCAGGGACATCACCGCCAGAAAGCAGACCGAAGACGAAATCCGCGACAGGACTACGGCGCTGGAGATGCTGTCCGCCAAGATGCTGAGCGGCGATGAGATGGAAAAGAAGAAACTCGCCTTCGGTCTGCATGAAGGACTCGCGCAAAAGCTGGTTACGATCAAAATGCGCATCGAGCACAAGCTGGCGCAATTTGCGGCGGACAAGGCAGGCGACGAGTCGTTGGCATCGACCATTCCGCTGCTGCAAAGCGCGATTCACGACGTCCAGAGAATAGCAACGGGGCTGCGCCCGTCGAGCCTGGACGCGCTCGGCTTGCTGCCGACGATCGATTGGTTCTGCCGCGAATTTGAACGTCTGCAGCCGGCAATCGTGGTCACGGAGGCGATTTCAGTGCAGGAAAATGACGTGCCCGCGCCGCTGAAAATCGTGATTTACCGCGTCATCGAGTCGGCGCTCACGAACATCGCGCGCTACGAGAGCACCGACCAGATCGGGCTCGCATTGCAGCTGGAGGATGGAGCCATCACCCTGGCAGTCGATGATACATCGCAGGATTCGCGTTACGCGGCGACAGCGGAACACAATGCCGATTCCGACCTGCAAGCGCGTTTCGGCGAAACGCAGGAGCGAACGATCCTGTCCGGAGGGAGCTTCACCATCGCGCGCAGCAAGGCCGGCGGAGTCACGCTGCGCGCGTCATGGCCCGGTGTCGAGGCGGAACGGACGCTAGGTTCAGCGGCGCGCGAACGCCCGACATCGTTTGCGCATACCGCGTCTCGAACTACGCTGGACCTGCGTGTTTATAGGACCGGGAACACCGGCGGGGGCGAGCGCGCCGCCCGGTATCGAACGCAATGTTACGGCTTTGGTATTCCGGCCGCGAACCAGTTTCCACCAGCGTCCACGATCGGCAACACCGGGTTGGTGCAGGCGGCCGACCACGGCGCGTCTTGCTCCGGCGCCCGCCAGGCGCTGCGCAAGATGACAGGCTGCCTTACGACGAAGGGTCTCGGCGCCTGGGCACTTCGGTGGGCTTCATCGGTCCGACGTGTTCGCGCTGCCTGGACAAACTGCGCCGATTCGTGAGTTGAAGGTCGAGTGATGTCGACGCCGTGCAATTCCGCGCCTCGAGGCTGCTCTGTCGCGCGTCAGCCACCCTATGCGGAACACCGTGAAACCCATTGACAGCCTGAGCGGCGACGAATTTACACGTCTGGTGCAACGTGCCGTGGCATTGCCCGATGCCCCGCCATTACTGGTGCGTGCTGCCATTGACCTCTCGCGAGCATCACATCCCGTCGCGCTGAAAAGCGTTGCCACAACGGCCTTGCGCGTTGTGACTGCGATGCTGAGCTTCGACAGTTGGGCCCCCCTCGCATTGGGCATGCGCGCCGTGGCGTCCGACACGCGGCATCTGCTGTTCAGCGCCGTGGGGCGCGACATCGACCTGCGCATCAGCCCGTCCGCGGACCACTTTGCGTTGACCGGTCAGATTCTGGGGTCAGACGAGTCGGGCGTGGTCGAACTAGTGACGCAGGGAGAGGACGCGTTTAAAGCCTTCGATTCGCGTGTCGCCCCGCTCGACGCTCTGGGCGAGTTTCGTCTCGACCGCGTGCGCGGCGGCGCCTAC
>JADGRR010000344.1 GCA_017880745.1 Burkholderiales bacterium | reverse complement strand
GGAATGCCTTTATCCGAAGCGATCGCGAGCATGCGTACCTTGCTCTTTTGCTGGATGGCGAACACCGAATAAGACATGGCGCCGGTAACGTGGCCGCCGATCACTGCGGTCGTGAGGTCGCCCGTGCCCTTGAACGGAACGTAAAGGGTCTTGATGCCGGCGAACTGGTCGAGCTTCTCGTGCGCGACGTGATTGGCCGAATTGGTGCCGGAGCCCGCGAGCGTGAGTTCGCCTGGTTTCGCCTTGGCGGCGGCGACGAACTCCTGGAATGTCTTGTACGGGCTGCCCGCACCGACCACCAACGCGTCGGGCGTGTAATGGAACCAGTACACCGGGGTCAGGTCCTCGGTCTTGTACTGCACTTGACCCTCGAGCGGCTGCAGCACGATGTGGGGCAGGTTGATACCCATGATGCTGTAGCCGTCGTTGGGCAGCGCGTTCAACTGCTGCCACGCGACCGCGCCGCCGGCGCCGGTCTTGTACTGGATTACCATCTCCAGCTTGTACTTCTTGCGGAAAGCCTCCTGCTGGAAGCGGGCGGCGATGTCCGATTCGCCGCCCGCAGGGAAGGGCAGGTAGTAGTTGACCAGCCTGTCGGGATAGTTCTGCGCGGGCGCGGCGAACGGCGCCGCCGCCAGGGTGGCGGCCAACAGCATGCTCGCAAATTTCATCGTCTTCTCCATGTCGTTTCCACCGGTCGTATTTACCCCGTCGTATTTACCCCGTCGTATTTACCACTTGGCTCGTTTTGTTTGGAACGGCTAACATAGCGCCAGCGCACGGATATTGCAATCGCAACGGCGCACTTCGAAACGGGACCTTCATTCATGCGCTACAAGGATCTGCGCGACTTCATCGCGCAACTCGAACAACTGGGCGAATTGAAGCGCGTCGCGCTCGAGGTCGATCCGCGCCTGGAAATGACCGAGGTGTGCGACCGCGTGCTCAGGGCCGGCGGGCCGGCCATCCTGTTCGAAAAGCCGAAAGGTTTCGATGGAGCGCAGGGACGCTCGCGCATTCCGGTGCTGGCGAATCTGTTCGGCACGCCGCGGCGCGTGGCGCTCGGCATGGGCGAGGACTCGGTGGAGGCGCTGCGCGAAGTGGGCAAGCTGCTCGCGTATCTGAAGGAGCCCGATCCGCCCAAAGGGCTGAAGGACGCCTGGGACAAGCTGCCGGTGCTGAAGCAGGTGCTCAACATGGCGCCGAAGGTGCAGGACAGCGCGCCCTGCCAGGAAATCGTGTGGGAGGGCAAGGACGTCGATCTTTCCAGGTTGCCGATCCAGACCTGCTGGCCGGGCGACGCCGGCCCGCTCATCACCTGGGGCCTCACGGTCACGCGCGGATCGCTGAAAACCCGGCAGAACCTGGGTATCTACCGCCAGCAGGTGATCGCGCCGAACAAGGTCATCATGCGCTGGCTGGCGCAACGCGGCGGCGCGCTCGATTTTCGCGATCATGGCCTGCAGTATCCGGGCGAGGCGTTTCCGATTGCGGTGGCCCTGGGCGCGGACCCGGCCACCATGCTCGCCGCGGTGACGCCGGTGCCGGATTCGATTTCCGAGTATCAGTTTGCGGGCCTCCTGCGCGGCGCCAAGACCGAGCTGGTGAAATGCCTCGGCAGCGCTTTGCAGGTGCCCGCGAGTGCGGAGATCGTCCTGGAGGGCGTGATTCACGCTGACGAAACCGCGCTCGAAGGACCCTTCGGCGATCACACCGGCTATTACAACGAGCAGGAGCGCTTCCCGGTGTTCACCATCGAGCGCATCACCATGCGTCGCGACCCGATCTACCACAGCACCTACACCGGCAAGCCGCCGGACGAGCCGGCGGTGCTGGGCATGGCCCTGAACGAGGTGTTCGTGCCGCTGCTGCAGAAGCAGTTCCCGGAGATCACCGACTTCTACCTGCCGCCCGAGGGGTGTTCCTATCGCCTTGCAGTGGTGAGCATGAAAAAGCAGTACCCCGGCCACGCCAAACGCGTGATGTTCGGCATCTGGAGCTTCCTGCGCCAGTTCATGTACACCAAATTCATCATCGTCACCGACGACGACGTCGATATCCGCGACTGGAAGGAAGTGATCTGGGCCCTGACCACGCGCGTCGATCCCGCGCGCGACACGCTGCTGGCGGAGCGCACGCCCATCGACTATCTCGATTTCGCCAGCCCAGTGTCGGGCCTGGGCTCGAAAATGGGCATAGACGCGACGAACAAGTGGCCGGGGGAAACCAGCCGCGGCTGGGGCACGCCGATCTCGATGGATGCGGAGGTAAAGCGCCGCGTCGACGCGCTGTGGCGCGAGTTGGGGCTTTGATCGCCCTGTCTCAAATTACACTGTAGTGCACGCGCTGGGCTTCGTGCGTTGACGTTGCGCGCTATCGCGCGCCAACCACGTTTTCCGCACGGATGCTGACGCATCCGCACGAAAAACGCGGTTATGGATAAAAACAAAAACAGCACAGGGGGTTTAATCCAAGATCGTCAATTGCGTGCGGACAGGTTCATCGTCCGTGCGCAATTGACGATCCGCGCGGACGGGTCGCCGTCCGCGCAAGTGAAAACGCGCCAACTCGCAATCGCGGTGCGATTCGAGTTGCGGCGTATGACCAGCTATCGCCGGCCGATCAACAATCCGATCACGACCCCCAGCAATGCGGTTAAGCCGGCAACTTTCCACGGATGCTCATGGGCGTAGGCATCGGTCGTCTCCGCCGCCGCGCGCACCTGCTCGGTCGCGGCCCGCTCGAGTTCTGCCACCCGCGCCTTCGCGATTCGCAGGTTTTCCTCGATCCGCGGCTGCAGCGCGGCCAGCTTCTCGCCCGATTGGCCGACCACGGCTTTGAGTAACTGCTCGGTGTCCGCCAACACGGTACGCATGTCGGCAACCAGTTTTTCACGTGTGACGATTTGAAGTTCAGTGTCCATGGTGGCTCCAGAGTATGGTGTTGGGAACGATTCAATCGTAGCCCCTCGCATCCATCGCAGTTTGATATTGGTCAAGCCGGGCCCAATAACGTTCTTAATTCCTGCGCCGCTCGCCGCTCAGGTAGACCCATTCCAGCAGCGCATCCTGCGCCGGCTCAGCCGCGGCGGCATTGGCGTGATTGATGAACAAAACCACCACGCGACGCCGACCGCGTTGATCCAGCACGTACCCGGCCAGGGTGCGCGCATCGCTGAGCGAGCCGGTCTTGATATGCGCCTGCCCGGCAATGGACTCGAAACGCAGCCGGCGGCGCATGGTGCCGTCGTAGGCGACGAGCGGCAGCGAGGACATCAGCTCCGGCATCACGGCGCTGTGCCACGCTTCCTGCAGCAACCTGCCCATGTTTCCCGCGCTGATGCGCTCCTCGCGCGACAGTCCCGAGCCGTTTTCCAGGACGAGTTCGGGGAAGTCGAGCTTTTTCTCGGCCAGCCACGATTGCACTACCCGCGCCGAGCGGTCGCTGCGCCCGGGCAGCTTGAGCACTTCGGCGCCGAGCGTGAGAAACAACTGGCGCGCCATCACGTTGTTGCTGAACTTGTTGATGTCGCGCACCAGCTCGGCATTGCTCGCGGATACGCTCGTAGCGAGCAGTCTCGCATCGGCAGGCACCGGCCCGTCCTTCCAGCCGCCGTCAATGGTTCCGCCCAGTTCCTGCCATAGCTGCCGGAACACGCCGTAGACGTAGTTCGGCTGCGCGAGCAGGCTCGCGCTCCAATACTGCTCGCCGCAGCTCGCGGGCATGCTGCCGGCGAAGTTCGCTTTGGCCGATGCGCCATTGCTTTGGAAGTCGGCCTTGATGCCGGCGCGCCAGTCGCCGCAGGCGCCGTCGGTGGCTCGCACTGCCGCGGCAAACTCGAGCCCGGCGGGCTTAGGCTCCGGAATGACGGTCACCATTCCCCGGTCCGCTTCGGGAACGAACAGGAAGCGCACGGCCTTGAAATTGAGCAGCAGCGCATCAGGCCCGACGTTATACGCGCGCAGCGGCTCGGCATCGAATTTCGCCGGGTCATATTCGGCCGGCTCGAAGTAGCTGCGGTCCAGTACCAGATCGCCACGGATCTCGCGCAGGCCCAGCGCGCGTAGTCTGCGCAGCAGCAGCCAGAAATTCTCCAGCGTGAGCTTCGGATCGCCGTAGCCTTTGAGAATCAGATCGCCCCGGAGCACGCCGCCTTGCAGCTTGCCGCCGGC
>JADGRR010000343.1 GCA_017880745.1 Burkholderiales bacterium | reverse complement strand
CATTGCGCAAAATCAAGCTCCGGGAACTCGCGGGCCCGCACAATATCCAAAGATTCTCGAACGCATTGCAGCGCGGAGGAACAGATCGTGGCCCTGACCCAGACCCAAGTCTCGAAGCTCGAGAGCAAGCTCGACCAGCAATACGAATCGCTGTTGGAAGAGGTGCGGGACGCGTTGGAAAAGAGTGAAAACCAGCAGTACGTGGAACTGATCGACCGGGCCCCTGCCGACAGCGGCGACGAGGCGACCGGCGATGCGCTGGCCGACCTCAATCTGGCGATCATCGACCGGCACGTGCGGGAGATCCGCGACATCGAGGCGACCAGGGCGCGCATCCGGGACGGCGGCTTCGGCACCTGTATCGACTGCGGCGGCGACATCGGATTTGAGCGCCTGCTCGCCTACCCCAGCGCGAAGCGCTGCTTCACCTGCCAGCGACAGCACGAGAAAACCTATGCCCACGAGGGTAATCCGTCGCTCTGAACAGGGAGGACCGGGGACGCGTGCGCGGTCCGGAATACGCCGGCGTCGGGGCTTCCGGCGGTCGCGTTTGACGGAAATCATATCGGCCGCACAAGGACGGCGTATGTTCGCATTGTGAAACAGCGCAGAAATCATAGGAAAGCGGGATGCCCTGCGCCGCAGCCGCGGGGCGCGTACGAATGCATAGCGACGAGAGGTCAATCATGAAAAGCCAGCGCAGGGAATTCGAGCCGATCGGCAGGGAGCAGTTGCTGCAGGAGCTGGTGCATGACAGCTACAAGGCGGGGCGCAAGCTGCCGGAACCGACGCGCTGCCCCGATTGCGGCGCAGTGTTTCAAGACGGCCGCTGGATCTGGGGTACGGCGCCCGCCGGGGCGCACGAGGAGAGGTGTCCGGCATGCCACCGCATCCACGACGAATTTCCCACCGGGTTCGTGACGCTGAAAGGCGCGTTCCTCTCGGCGCATCGCGAGGAAATATTGCATCTGATCAGACACCACGAAGCGAAGGAAAAGGCGGAACACCCGCTGCAGCGGATCATGGCTATCGTCGACAGCGCCGATGGCATCGTGGCCACGACCACCGACACCCATCTTGCGCGCGATATCGCGCAGGCGCTGCACCACGCGTACAAGGGCGAGCTCGAGTTCCATTACAACAAGGAAGAGAACTTGCTGCGCGCGACCTGGAGCCGGTGAAGGCGGCCGGGTAATCGGAGGCAGGGCGTCCGGCGTTCCGATCGCGCGCGCCATTGTTGCACAGTTGCGGTTTTGCCCGGACGAAAAGCCGACCGCGCGGATCGCCGATTGCGCACGGATGAAACAGCCATCCGTGCGCAATCGGCAATCTCGTATAAAAACCCACGCTGTCCTCGTTTTTAACCATCACCGCGATTTCTGTACGGATGCTTTTTATCCGTACAGAAATCGCGGTAGGCGCGCGCAGCGCGCAAGTCCGCTCGTGGCACGCGACGGTATTTGAGACGCCGAACACATCTGCTCCCGACACGCGGCGAGATTCCTCCCGCGTTTCTGGCAATCCTCGGCGCTTTGCCTTAGGATGGTCGGAATTTTAAAGATTAGCGCGGAGATCCCATGCCCCCAGTCATCACCTGCGTCGAAGACCTGCGGCTTCTGGCTGAAAAACGCGTGCCGCGGATGTTCTACGACTACGCCGATTCGGGTTCGTGGACCGAAGGCACTTACCGCGCCAACGAAACCGACTTCGCCGGAATCAAGCTGCGCCAGCGTGTCGCTGTCAATATGGAAAACCGCAGCCTGAAGAGCACGATGGCGGGCCAGGACGTGTCCATGCCCGTGGCCCTGGCGCCGGTCGGGCTGGTCGGGATGCAGCATGCCGATGGCGAGATTCTGGCCGCGCGCGCGGCCGAAAAATTCGGCGTACCGTTCACGCTGTCCACTATGAGCATCTGCTCGATCGAAGACGTGGCCGAGAACGTCGGCAAGCCCTTCTGGTTTCAACTCTATGTGATGCGCGACCGCGATTTCATCAAGCGCCTGATCGACCGCGCCAAATCGGCCGGATGCTCCGCGCTGGTGCTCACCCTCGACCTGCAGATCATGGGGCAGCGCCACAAAGACATCAAGAACGGCCTCTCCGCGCCGCCCAAGATCACTTTGCGCAACATGCTGAACATGAGCACCAAGCCGCGCTGGGGCCTGGGCATGCTCGGCACCAAACGCCGCACTTTCCGCAACGTGGTGGGCCATGCAAAAACCGCCACGGACTTGAGCTCGCTCTCGGCATGGAGCGCCAGCCAGCTCGACCCCACCCTGAACTGGGACGATGTGAAGTGGATCAAGGAGCGTTGGGGTGGCAAGCTGGTCCTCAAAGGCATCATGGACGCCGAGGACGCCGAGATTGCCGCGCGCTCCGGCGCCGACGCGATCATCGTTTCCAATCACGGCGGCCGTCAGCTCGACGGTGCGCCTTCATCGATTGCCGCGCTGCCGTCGATCGCGCGCGCCGTGGGCGACAAGATCGAGGTGCTGATGGACGGGGGCATCCGCTCCGGGCAGGACGTGATCAAAGCCCTCGCCTTGGGCGCCAAAGGCGTGTTCATCGGCCGCGCCTTCGTCTATGGCCTGGGCGCGATGGGCGAGGCGGGCGTGACCGCGTGCCTGGAGATCATTCAAAAGGAGCTCGACATCACCATGGCTTTCTGCGGCCTGCGCGACGTGAAGCAGGTGGGTACGGCGATACTGGTGCCCGGGACGTATTGAGGATGGTCTAGCGACCGAACATTTCGCTCTTTGCGGTGCCGGTTACGCGATCGGGCGCTGTCCTTTATAATCCGACGCACATGCGCATCCTGCTCAGCAACGACGACGGTTATTTCTCCCCTGGACTGGTCTGTCTCGCCGAAGTCCTTGCCAGCGTCGCCGAAATCACCGTGGTGGCACCGGAGCGCGACCGCAGCGGCGCCTCCAACTCGCTCACCCTGGACCGGCCGCTCTCGGTCAAGCGCTCGGCCAACGGTTTCCTGTCCGTCAATGGCACGCCGACCGACTGCGTGCACTTGGCTGTCACGGGCCTGCTCGAGCATCTGCCCGACATGGTGGTATCCGGCATCAACCTCGGCGCCAATATGGGCGACGACACCATTTATTCAGGCACAGTCGCCGCCGCCACCGAGGGCTACCTGCTCGGCGTTCCGTCGCTCGCGGTATCGCTGGCGGGCAAGAGCGGCAAGCATTTTGATACCGCCGCGCGCGTCACGCTGGAGATGGTCGAGCGTCTGCAGCGGGTTCCCATGTCCGGCCCGGTGCTGCTCAACCTCAATGTCCCCGATCTGGCTTACGACGAACTGCGCGGCATCGAAATCACGCGCCTGGGCAAGCGCCACAAGGCTGAACCGGTGATCAAGGAACTCAATCCGCGCAAGGAAACCGTATATTGGGTAGGTCCCGCCGGCGGCGCGCAGGACGCGGGCGAGGGCACGGATTTCCATGCGGTTGCGGCGAAACGCGTGTCGGTGACGCCGTTGCAGGTCGACCTTACGCACGTGAGCCAGATCCCGCTCATGCGCGATTGGCTGAAGCGATGAGCCGCCGCAGCCAGGCGCAGACGCAAGGCATCGGCATGACGTCGCAGCGCACGCGCGCGCGCATGGTCGAGCGCTTGCGCAAGGAGGGTATCGGGGACGAGACGGTATTGGCGGCGATCAGCGCGGTGCCGCGCCACCTGTTTGTCGAGGAAGCACTGGCGACGCGCGCCTACGAGGATACCGCGCTGCCGATCGGCTTTTCGCAGACTATCTCCCAGCCCTATGTCGTCGCGTTGATGATCCAGGCGCTGCGCGCCGGGCGCGAACTGGGCAAGGTGCTGGAGGTCGGCACCGGGTGCGGCTACCAGGCGGCGGTGCTGGCGCAGGTGGCGACCGAAGTGTATTCGATCGAGCGCATCGCGCCGCTGCTGGCGAAGGCGCGCGCCAACCTGCGCGGGTTGCGCCTGCCGAATCTGCGCCTGAAACATGGCGACGGCAACCTCGGCCTGCCCGAAGTTGCGCCTTTCGATTCCATCATCCTCGCTGCCGCCAGCGCGCTCCTGCCGCAGGCCCTTTTGCAGCAACTCGCGCCGGGTGGCAGAATGATTCTGCCGTTCGGCAGTTCCGAACAGGTGTTGCGGCTGGTGCAGCGCACGCGGTCCGGCTACAGTGAAACCACGCTGG
>JADGRR010000342.1 GCA_017880745.1 Burkholderiales bacterium | reverse complement strand
CAGGCGCATGATGCGCGCCACCGCCGCATTGGCCTGCAGCAGCATGTCGTAATTGTCGGAGTTGACCGGGATGTTGGTGTGCACGTTGCCGTCGCCGGCATGCATGTGCAGCGCCACGAACACGCGCGCCTTGAGCACGCCCTGGTGAATTGCGTAGCAGCCCTCGAGGATGCGGCGGAATACCAGGCCGTCGAACAGTTGCTGCAGCTCGGCGCGCACCTCGTCCTTCCAGGACACGCGCACGCTGTGGTCCTGCAACAGGGAGAATACGGTCCGTCCTGCATGGGTCACCGCGGCAAGGCCCGGCACCGTATCGGCGCGCGCCTCGGCCACCGGCAGGTCGAGATGCTCGAGCAAATAGCGCCAGCGTGTGCGCGCCCTCGCGACGATTTCGCGCGCGGCTTCGCGCCGGTCGCCCAGGAACTCGGGCGCGGGCAGGGCTTCGCCGTACTGGGTGAGCGGCAGTTCACCCTGGAAATACTCGTCCAGCGCGTCGAGCAGGGCAAGCTTGTTCGTGATCGACAGTTCGATGTTGATGCGTTCGATGCCGTCGGAGTAGTCGCCCAGGCGTTCCAGCGGAATGACCACGTCCTCGTTGATCTTGAAGGCGTTGGTGTGTTTGGCGATGGCCGCGGTGCGGGCGCGGTCGAGCCAGAACTTGCGCCGCGTCTCGGCCGAAACGGCGATGAAGCCCTCGCCGCCGCGGGCATTGGCGATGCGCACCACCTGCGATGCGGCCGCCGCCACTGCATCGTCATCGTCGCCGACGATGTCGCCGATCAACACCATTTTCGGCCGGCCCGCGCCTCCCATTTGGCGCTTGGTTTTGGTCGCATAGCCCACGGCCTTCAGATAGCGCTCGTCCATGTGTTCGAGCCCGGCGAGCATCACCGCACGCGGGTCGCGCTCGCCTGCCGCAAGCCCGTCCGGACGGGCGTCGAGGTAATGCTTGATCTCGACGATGGCCGGCACCGAATCGCGCACCTGGCCGAAGAATTCCAGGCACACGGTGCGGATGGCAGCGGGCATCTTGTGCAGAATGAAGCGCGCCGAGGTGATGATGCCGTCGCAACCTTCCTTCTGGATGCCGGGGAGCCCGGCGAGGAACTTGTCGGTCACGTCCTTGCCCAGCCCCGCCTTGCGAAAGCGCGAGCCGGGAATCTCCAGGATTTCGGGCTCGCCCTGGGGGGTACTGCCGTCGCGGCGGTAGCGCTGTACCTGGAAGCGCGTGAGCCGAACATCATGGATCTTGCCCAGATGGTGCGCGAGCCGCGTGACTTCGAGGAAATAGCCGTTTGCATCGACCATGCGCCAGGAGACGAGGTTGTCCAGGGCGGTGCCCCACAACACCGCCTTCTTGCCGCCGGCGTTCATGGCGACATTGCCGCCGATGCAGGAGGCGTCGGCCGAGGTCGGGTCGACCGCGAACACACGGCCCGCCTGCTCCGCCGCCTCCATCACGCGCTTGGTCACCACGCCCGCGCCGCAGCGTATGGTCGCGACCTGCTGCACCACGCCGGGCAGCCAGCTCTCCTCGACCTCGCCCAGGGCATCGAGTTTCTCGGTATTGATCACCGCCGACAGCCGCGTGAGCGGCACCGCGCCGCCGGTGTAGCCGGTGCCGCCGCCGCGCGGGATGATGGTGAGCCCGAGTTCGATGCAGTCGCGCACCACCGCGGCCACTTCGTCTTCGCTGTCGGGATGGATGACGACGAAGGGATATTCGACGCGCCAGTCGGTGGCGTCGGTAACATGGGAGACGCGCGCCAGGCCGTCGAACTGGATGTTGTCCTTGCGCGTGCTGCGGCTGAGTTTCTTCAGCGCGAGGCGCCGCAGCGCCGCTACTTCGGCAAAGCCGGCGCCGAAGGCGTCGACCGCGTCGCGCGCGCGTTCCAGCAGAAACGTGACCTTCTGCGCGCGCGCGGCATGTTGCGCCTTCAGCGCGGCGTCCTCGCCTGCCTCGGCCAGATGCTGCACCCGGCGCCGTTCGATGTCGTCGAGGCGGTGGTGCATGGACGCGATCAGCGCCGCGCGGCGGGCGGGATTGTCGAGCAGGTCGTCCTGCAGATAGGGATTGCGCGACACCACCCACAGGTCGCCCAGCACCTCGTAGAGCATGCGTGCCGAGCGCCCGGTTTTGCGCTCCGAGCGCAGTTCGCGCAGCCTCTCCCAGGCCGCTTCGCCGAGCAGGCGCAGCACGATCTCGCGGTCCGAGAACGAGGTGTAGTTGTACGGAATCTCGCGCAGGCGGGCGGTCATCGGATAAGCTCTAACAGGTTGTTGAAATTCGCTTTCCCGGGCGGAACAAGATGCGTGTACGCAAAACCCTCTCAAAGGGTAGCGAATTTCGGCAGCCTCTGAAATGAGGGATATGAAAGGGGGGCGTGCCCCCTTTTCAACATCCTGCTAACGCAACGATCCTCAGGACGCACAGTGTCGCAAGGCAAGTACCGGGTGACGCATGCTCACCGCAAGCCGGGGCAATGCCGGCAACACTCTTTGCGTTCTTTGCGATTTTGCCTACAAGCGGATATTACCTTATCGCGACGCAGCAATCACGGTGCGTCCGCTGCGGTCGCCGGCGGCGGGAAAATGTCGCGGTAGCTGGCATAGAAGCTGGCGAACAGGATGGGAACATAGGTGAGCATGACCGGCAGCACCACCAGCAGCAGCGCATCCTGCGATTTGTCGCCGAGCAGTCCCCGCAGCAGCAACGCGAGAACGAATAGCGCGAAGCTGCAGATGAGTCCGAGCAGGATTACAGCGACGCCGTAGGCGAGAAACGCCCGCCAATTGCGCAACGCTGCGAAAAGACTGTAGAACAGCGCCTGGAAGGCGGGCAAATTGCGCCATGCCGAGAGCGCAGGCGCGAACCAGAAGGCGGCCAGCAGCGGCAGGTAGAGCGTGCCCGCGAGCGCTGCGGCCACGGCCAGGCTGCCGTCCTCGAACGCCGAGGCCGGCGGTCTCTCGCCCACTATCATCAGCTGCAGTAGCGCGCCGCCATCGACCAGCGCCGATAGCCCGAGAATGGCGAGCGCACTCGACAGGTAGAGGCCGCCCTGCGTGAGCAGCGCCGGCAGATTCGACCTGAAACCTGAGAACAGCAACCCAACTCGCAATCTGTGGCCCTGGTCGAGCTCCCGGCTGACGATCATGAAGCTTGCCGAGAAAGCGGGAATGAGCACGGTTGCAGCGAACCATCCCAGCACCGGGACCATGCCCAGCAGTTGCATCAGCATGATGTAGGTGAACACCAGGAACGCCCACATGGCCGGATTCTTGCGAAACAGCGTGAAGCCGGTCAGCACCCAGTTCCAGCCGTAGCCTGCGGGGACGGTGTTCACGTTCGGAGTACCGGTATGCGGGACATCAGATCCAGGGCGGATCGCCGGCATGGGCGATGCGCAGAGCGAGGATGCGGCGAAAATGCGCGGGGTCGTGCGCGTGCACCAGTTCGCCCGGGCGCGGCAGGTAGAAATCGTACAGGCGCGACAGCCAGAATCTCAGCGCCGCAGAGCGCAACAGTACCGGCCAGGCGCCGCGCTCCGCCGCCGTAAACGGTCTGCGCGCATGGTAGGCGGCAAGCAGCGCATGCGCCCGCGGCATGTCGATTTCGCCGCTCGGATGCACGCCCCAGTCGTTGAGCGTTACCGCCACGTCGAACAGCAGGCAATCGATGCCGGCGAAGTAGAAATCGATCACCCCGCCGATGCGGCTGCCCACGAACAACACGTTGTCGCGGAACAGGTCGGCGTGGATCGGCCCGCGCGGCAAATCTTCGCGGCGGTTCAGCGCCTGGAATCCGAGCTCCGATTGCAACAGGGCGGCGCCCTCGGCATCGAGGAAAGGGCTGACCTTGGGGGCGGCTTCGCGCCACCAGCGCGGCCCGCGCGGATTGTCGAGCCTGCCCTGATAGGACTGGCCGGCGAGATGTATGTCGGCGAGCGTGTTGCCGACTTCGCTGCAGTGCGCCGGCGTTGGTGCCGTAACCGCCTCGCCCTGCAGCCGCGACATCAGTGCCGCCGGCTTGCCGTTCAGCCCCGAGAACAAGCGCCCCTTCAGGTCGGTCGCCGGCGCCGGGCTGGGTATCCCATGCTGTGCCAGGTGCGCGATCAGCCCGAGATAGAACGGCAACTCGACCGGGGTGAGCTTCTCGAACAGCGTCAGAACGTAGT
>JADGRR010000341.1 GCA_017880745.1 Burkholderiales bacterium | reverse complement strand
ACGCGCTGCCGCTGGCCGCCCGATAGCTCGTTTGGCTTGTGGTACATGCGCGCTTCCAGATCCACCTGGCGCATGGCCAGTTTGGCGCGCTCCAGACGTTCGCCGCTTGCCATCCCCGAGTAGATCAGGGGAAGTTCCACATTGTGCAGCGAGGTGGCGCGCGGCAGCAGGTTGAAGGTTTGGAAAACGAACCCAATCTCCCGGTTGCGGATGCGCGCCAGTTCGTCATCGCTCATCTCGCTGACCAGGTTCCCGTTGATGTAGTACAGGCCCTTGGTGGGGGTGTCGAGGCACCCGATCAGGTTCATGAGGGTCGACTTCCCCGAACCCGACGGTCCCATGATAGCGACGTACTCGCCGCGTTTGATCTCGATATCGACCCCGGAGACCGCGTGGATCTCCTGGTCGCCCATCACATAGGTCTTCCAGAGATCGTAGGTGCGGATGACGATGCCATCCCGCTTGAGTTGCTCGCCCCGCTGGATCAGTTCCTTCTCGACTGCTGTTGCCATCTTATGATTTCTCGTTTCTACGACTTGGCCGCTACTACCGGAGTCTTATTATCTACTTTTACCTGCGCTTCGTTCAGGATGGTGCGGATCACCTGGTAGGTGCCGGTGACAATCTGATCGCCCTCGCCGAGACCGTTGACCACTTCGATATCGGTGGCTCCGGTAATCCCCGTTTCCACCTTCTTGAAAACCGCCTTCCCGCCCGCAACCACAAAAACGCCTTGAATCTCTTCCTTCTTTGCCTTCTCCGCGACCGGATCCGCTTTGGTGGCAACGGGTTGCACTGCCTTCCCATCGGCCGGTTTGGGCTCCAGTTGCCCCTTCTGACGGACCGTGAGCGCCTGGATCGGTATACTTAGGACGTTTTTACGGGTGGCTGTGGTTATCTTTGCGGTGCAAGAAAGTCCGGGACGAATTTCGTCCGGGGGATTGTCCAGGGCGATCACCACCTTGAAGTCCTTGGCTTCCTGGCTGGAAATCGCGCTCTGGCTGGCCGCCACACCGGTGGATCGCAGGATGGCCGTGTTGCCAATTTCGACCACGTGACCCTTAAACGTCTTGTTGGGGATGGCGTCGATTGTGATATCGGCCAACTGATCGAGCTTCACATTGACGATATCTGTCTCATCTACCTTGACTTCCGAGGTAATCAGCGACATGTCGGCGATGGTCATCAGGGTGCTTGAGGAGGAGTTCTGAATGCCCGGCACTACGGTTTCTCCGACGCGCACCGGCAGGTTGGTGACCACGCCGTCCAGTGGCGCGTAAGAGTTGTGCTTTTGCAGGATGTCGTTGAAGCGCACCAGGCCGGCCTGGTACTGAGCGATGCGTTTCTGGGAGGACGCCAACTGCGCCACCGTCTGGTCCCGCTGGGCGCGAGACTGAATCAAGCGCATCTCGCTCTGCTTCACCGTGGCCTGTTGGGCCTCGTAGGTGTATCTGCGCAGGTCGAAATCCTGTTTGGCCAGCAGGTGCTCGTTGAACAACGCCTGGCTGCGGTCGTACTCGGCTTTGGTCCGCTCGAGATCGGACTTGTCCTTGTCGATCATAGCCTGCATGGTGCGGATGTTCTCGTCGGCGGCTTTGACGGCCGATTCGCTGGCACTGGAATCGGCTTCGGCGGAGTTGAGCGTCGCCTTCTGCGCTGCCACGTCGGCTTCCGGCTGCACGTTTTCGATGCGCGCCAGCAGTTGGCCTTTGCGGACGCGGTCGCCTTCCTTGACCAGGAGTTCCTTGATCTCGCCCTGCGCATTGGCGCCGATGTTGATGTAATTCTTGGGCTTAACTTCGCCGGATGCGGTGACGAGGCTGGTCAGATCCTGGCGCACGACGTTCCCGGTCTGCACCGTGACCAATCCCTTCTTGCTATAAACCGTGCTGGCATAGACCCCGACTCCTAAGACCGCGATCACCAACACGACAATTAAAATCTTCCACTTGCTCTTCACGGCAAAATTCTCCCTTTTGTAGGTATCACCCGCTTTAGACGCAAAATATGAGCCGGGAGTTCAGACTACATTTTACACCCCGAGGTCTGTTACATGCGTTACGGTGGCAAACAATACCGTCTACAAGACGATGTGCGGGCGTGGAAATTAGCGCGGGAACCAGCCTGCGAAGGGATTGCGGACTTTAAGGTCGAGTTGGAAGCCCTACCGCCAGGTGACCGATTCCGGCGGCGTATTCTCGCACTGCATAGAGTCGGTGACCCCGGAGGCCAATTGCGCGCAGGCGTTGGTGATCGCCGTGCGCTGCGCCTCCTCGCGGTTCTTCGCCTGGGCTTTGCGGCAATCGCGCTGCCCGCGGAATACCATGCAGACCTCGACGCCCACCCGGTCCCCCTGAAAAGTGGTCGTAACCAGGAATACCAGGAAGACTACGACAAAGGCGATGGCGATCCAAACCGTCTTCTTCACGCGAAGAAATTCCCCATCCGGCGAAACTTGGCGTAGCGGTGCGCCACAATCTGCGCGCGGTCCAAATGGTCGAGTTCGCCCAGTCGCGCGGTCAGATGTTGCCGCAGGAATTCCGCCGCCGCATCCGGATTCTCCTGCGCACCGCCCTCCGGCTCCGGAATAATTCCGTCGATCAGGCCCAGCCCCTGCAGGTCTTCGGCGGTCAGGCGCAGCGCCGCCGCCGCCTGCTCCGCTTTGGCCGAATCGCGATAGATAATCGCCGCGCAGCTCTCCGGAGAAATCACGCTGTACACCGCGTTCTCCAGCATCAGCACGGTATTGCCCACCCCCAGCGCCAGCGCGCCGCCCGAGCCGCCTTCTCCGATGCACACCACGATTACCGGCACGGCGAGCCGCGCCATCTCGCGCAGATTGCGCGCGATCGCCTCCGCCTGCCCGCGCTCTTCGGCGTCGATCCCGGGGTAGGCTCCCGGCGTGTCTAAAAGGGTAACAATCGGCCGCCCGAACTTGGCCGCCATCTGCATCACGCGCAACGCCTTGCGGTAGCCCTCCGGTTTCGGCATGCCGAAATTGCGGAAGAAACGCTGCTTGGTGTCGCGGCCTTTCTGCTCGGCTACCACCATCACCGGCCGCCCGGCGAATTGCGCCGACCCCGCCACAATCGCCGGATCGTCGCCAAACGCGCGGTCGCCGTGGAACTCCTGGAAATCGGTGAAAATGCGCTCGATGTAATCCAGCGAATGCGGACGCTTGGGATGCCGTGCGAGTTGCACCCGCCGCCAGGCCGGATGGGCGCCGGGCCCCATTTCGGTCCGGTTGTCTAAATTGACTTCAGGATCCACTCCTCACATCTTACCAGCGTGGGGATGGTGCCCTGTCCCGGGTGCCGCGGAATGTGCGCAACATCCCCAAACGAAAGTTCGAAATCGGACGCAACCGGCGCCGGCCGCCTTGTCTTTCCGCCCCGGCAAACCGAAACTCAGATTAAGAGAGGGATTGCTCTCTAGAGCAAGGAGGATGGATCCAGATGTGTGACTATTCGCTGATGGCTGTACCTAACCGGCTGGCGCAGGAGGGCGAGGAACTGGTGATGCACCGGTTCCCGACCGGCTCCCTTGGGCTTGCCTCACTCGCCGACCACAAACGCGCGGCTCGTCCGCCGACCGCGCACAGAACGTTTTGGAACGTGCTGACATTTTTCTTCAACCCGCCTCAAGCCGACCCGGTATGTGCCGTCTGCATTCCGCCCGGCGCCCGGTTGAACGTGCACGATCTCCCTGTCCGGTTGCAGCGCCAGTTTGGCGTTGGCGCCGAAGAAACGGTGACTTTCACCCAGCTTTCCGCCTCCGCCTACGCGTATCGCGATGCCGTCCGCTTCTCCAACGGCGGCGTCATCCGGTTGCAGGATCTCTGTGAAGGTCTGCGCGTCACCGTGCTCGATCTCTCGCTCGCCGGGGAACTGAACCTGGAGGCCCTTTACGAGGAGAGCGCCGCAATCTCACTCAGATCGCCCACGCGGCGTTGAGCGCGAAACAGGGAAGGGGGCGGAGTCGAGAGCACTATTTGACACCGCCCCGCTAATCCCCTAATCTTGATAGAGATTGGATAACTTCTCGCGCTTCGAGGCTGGTTCGGCTTCGGACATTCTCTCCTGGGCAATCGATGCGTTCGGCGATTCGTTCGCGATCGCCACCAGCTTTCAGAAGGAAGGCATGGTGATCCTCGATCTGGCGTCGCGCATCTCAGCC
>JADGRR010000340.1 GCA_017880745.1 Burkholderiales bacterium | reverse complement strand
CGGCGGGGTAAATTGGGAAATACCGTGGCCGAGATTGAATACATGGCCGCTGCCATGCCCGAAGGAAGCGAGGATTTTTTCCGTTTCGCGCTGTACCACCTCTGCGGGTCCAAATAACACAGCCGGGTCCAGGTTGCCCTGCAGCGCAACACGATGGCCAATGCGCGCCCGTGCCTGACCGATGTCGACGCTCCAGTCGAGGCCGACGCCATCGCAGCCGATGGCGGCGATATCTTCCAGCCAGTTGCCGCAGCCCTTGGTGAACACGATGGTCGGAACGCGCGCGCCCGCCTGCTCGCGTTTAAGCCCGGCGACGACGCGCTGCAGGTAGGCGAGCGAGAACTCGCGATAAGCCGCATGCGACAGGTTTCCGCCCCAGGTATCGAAGATCATCACTGCTTGTGCGCCGGCCTCGATCTGGGCGTTGAGGTAATGGGTCACGGCCTGTGCGTTGACTTCCAGAATGCGATGCAGCAAATCGGGACGCGCATAGAGCATGGTCTTGATAGTGCGGAAATCGTCGCTGGCGCCGCCCTCGACCATGTAGCAGGCGAGCGTGTACGGACTGCCGGCGAAGCCGATGAGCGGTACGCTGCCTGCAAGCGCGCGCCGGATTTCGCTGACCGCATCGAGCACATAGCGCAATTCCGCGCCGGGGTCGGGCACGGCCAAGTCGCGGATTGCCCACTCGTCGCGCAGCGGGCGTTCGAATTTCGGCCCCTCGCCTTCGGCGAAGTACAGCCCCAGCCCCATGGCGTCGGGGACGGTGAGGATGTCCGAGAACAGGATGGCGGCGTCGAGTTCGAACCGCGCCAGCGGCTGCAGCGTGACTTCGGTGGCATAGCCAGGGTTCTTGCACAGGCCGAGAAAACTGCCGGCGCGGCTGCGCGTCTGGTTGTATTCCGGCAGGTAACGTCCAGCCTGGCGCATCAGCCATATCGGCGTGTACTCCGTGGGCTGGCGCAGCAGCGCGCGGATCAGCGTGTCGTTCTTCAGTTTGGTCATGTCATTTGAGCAGTTTGGTGGTGATGAATTTCCATTCGTCCGGGTCGACCGGCGTGATGGACAGGCGGTTGCCGCGCGCCAGCAGGCGCATGCCGGTCAGCTCCTCGTGCTCGCGCAGTTCCGCCAGGCTTATGAGCCGGGTCTTTTTCACGAACTTCACCTCCACGTTGACCCAGCGCGGCTTGTCGCGCGTGGCCTTGGCATCGTAGTACTTGCTCGCGCGGTCGAACTGGGTCTCGTCCGGATAGGCCCCGGCGCAGACCTCCGCCAGGCCGGCGATACCGGGCTGCGCGCAACTCGAATGATAGAACAGCACGCCGTCGCCGATTTGCATCTGGTCGCGCATGAAATTGCGCGCCTGGTAGTTGCGCACGCCGAACCAGGCCACGCTGCGCCGCGGCGCGCGCGCCAGGTCTTCGATGCTTACCTCGTCAGGCTCGGATTTCATCAGCCAGTAGCGCATTGGAAACCTACAAACAAAAATCGCAGACACGAGGTCTGCGATCGATGAGGTATTGGATTCCCCGCAAATGCCGTCAGGCCCGCATCCTCTGAACCTGCAGTCCAGAGTGGTCACGTTCCGGCCACCGTAGGTACATCCACAGTCGCACGAGGCGTAGGGACGCGCACAAAAGTGGCGCTATGGTCCGCAACCTCAGCACATATATTGGTTCAAGGAATATATGGCCTTAACGAGCATCGCAGGGAAACTTTTTGCGGTCTGGCCCGCGCGGGCGCGATCTAGAACAGGGACTCCTGCTGCGACAGCGCTTGATCGAGCTTCGACTGCACTGAATTCATTCTACGCTTTAATTCTGCGATGTCAAAGCCAGTGCCGAGCTTGATCGAGAGCAGTTCATTGGCGATATTCAGCGCGGCCATCACGGCGATGCGCTCGGTGCCGGCGACCTTGCTCGCCGCTTTTATTTCCGTCATTTTCTTGTCGACGTACGCAACCGCGGCAAGCAGTGCTTCGCGTTCGTCCTCGGCGCAGGTGACGCGATAACTGCGGCCCATGATGTTGACTTCGAGGGCTTTGGTTTTTTCGCTCATTCTGGGATCTGGCGCAGCAGCGCCTCGAGGCGGATCTTGGCGCCGTCAACCTTGTCTTCAAGACGCTTGACGTCGTTTTGTGCGGACGCCAACTGCAGCCTCAATTCCTTGTTTTCGCTCTTCAGACGTTGGCACAATTGCAGGAACTGGTCGATTTTGCCATCGAGGGTGTCGAATTCCGCATCCATCGCCACACTATAGTTTCAAAAATCGTGACAAGTCAAGTAATAGCAGGCAATTCTCAATGCTCTTTCCATGATGAATTAGCCATCCTATTTAATTGATCCAGCGCAGGATTTCGAGGCCCTCAATTCGTTGCCGGACTGCGCCACCAAGCGCGCCCGATCGGGCCCTTTTATGCATGTTCGCGCGCCTCCGCGGCTGCATATTTTTTTGTTTGCCCGCGATACTGTGTAAAATCGCAGCACTCGTTCGAGGTGTCCGCCGGCGATTCCTGCCGGCGGGTGAAACGGGAAACAGGTACCGCGTGAATACACGCCCAAGCCTGTGCTGCCCCCGCAACGGTAGGTGAGCGCGGGTCTGTCACGATGCCACTGTAAGCGAGCGCTTGCGGGAAGGCGACAGACCCAATCCCACGAGCCCGGAGACCGGCCTTGCACGACAGGTGGAAACACTGCGGGGATGCGGTGCGCCGGTTGCGGTTCTGATGTTCCCCCGCGTTTCCTTTGTTGTTTCAGTTGTGCAGCCTGCGGGGACGCTGGCTGCGGGGGGAGTCATGCAATTCAAATCAGCGCTTGGCGTCGCCGTTCTGGCGATTGCCTTATGTCCGTGCCTCAGCACCTTCGCCGAAGAAGCCGTGGTTGTTACCGCCACGCGCTTTCCGGAGCGCGCCCTGGATGCGCCGGTCGGAGTGCGCATCATCAACAGGGAAGATATCGACGCCAGCATGGCCGGCAGCCTGCCGGAACTTCTGTCCAAGTTCGGCGGACTTTACGTGCGAAACAATTCCGGGTCGCCCGATCAGCAGATCGACCTGCGCGGATTCGGTATCACCGGCGATCAAAATACCCTGGTTCTGCTGGACGGGGTAAGGATCAACGAAAATGACTTGAGCTCGACGCGCCTGTCATCGATACCGCTACAAGCAATCGAGCGGATCGAGATCCTGCCGGGCAGCGGGGCCGTGCCGTATGGCGCAGGCGCCAGCGCCGGCACCGTGCATATCATCACCAGAGGCCCTCAACCCGGCGAAAAAAGCGCGAGCGTCTATGCTGGCGCCGGCAGCTACGGTTTGCTGGACACGCGCGCGAGCGCCAATCTTGCTGGCGAACGACTCGGGCTTGCGTTAAATGCAAGCCACCTCGAGTCAGACGGCTACCGCCGCAACAATCAGTTGCGCCAGGAAAATATCCAGGGCGATTTGCGTTTCGGCGAAGCCGGGGAGCAGCTGGGCTTAAGGTTCGCAGCCGATCGCCAGCGATTGCGGCTGCCTGGCAGTCGCGACGAGGTGCAATATGCCAGCGATCCACGCGGCACCGCGACTCCGAACGACTATTCCTTTCGCGATGGGGAGAATGCAACGTTGTATGCCCGTCACAACATCGGGCGTTTCGAGCTTGCGGCTGATCTGTCCTACCGGCATCAGTTGTCGGCGATCTTCAACGACGGGGCATTTCCGCTGTACGGCCAGACCAATCTGGACAGGGTGGTGTTTTCACCGCGCGGGCGTGTCCAGCTGGAACCGTTCGGCGTTCGCGGCGACCTTGTCTTGGGCGGGGATATCGCCGATGGCAATTTCAAGCGCCGCTTTGCGGGAAGCCCGGCCGAACTGACCGACCCGCAAGCCACTAATGTGGCATCGCAGAACAGCGATGGTGTGTTCGTCCAGTATAACGCCCAGTTCAAACAGGGCACCAAGCTTTCGCTGGGTTGGCGTATGCAGCGCGTGACCGACAATCTGAATACCGTTTCGATTTTTGGCGCACCGACGGACCAGAGGCAATCGCGCAGTCCCAAGGCATACGAACTCGCTCTGCGACAGGATGTCAACGATGGGTTCGCGCTTCTGGGCAAGCTCGGTACCAGCTTTCGCGTGGCTACAGTCGATGACAACGGCCTGACCGGTACCGGCAACCTGCTCGAGCCGCAAACCGCGCGCAACCGG